>CAYYHP010000027.1:0-23205 GCA_964471815.1 uncultured Rhodanobacteraceae bacterium | reverse complement strand
GGGCAAGGAGCTCGACCTGCGCGTCTCGACCGTGCCGACGGCCTGGGGCGAGTCGGTCGTGATGCGTATCCTCGATCGCGAGAGCGTGGTCTTCGATTTCCACACGCTCGGCTTCACCGACGAGTTCCTGCCGCAGTTCCTGAAGGTGCTCGACCTGCCGCACGGCATCCTGCTGGTGACCGGTCCGACCGGTTCCGGCAAGACGACGACGCTGTACACGGCGCTATCCAAGCTCAACACGCCCGACGTGAAGATCATTACCGTCGAGGATCCGGTCGAGTACCAGATCGAAGGCATCAACCAGATCCAGGCCAAGCCGCAGATCGGCCTTGACTTCAGTCACGCGCTGCGCTCGATCGTGCGTCAGGACCCGGACATTATCATGATCGGCGAGATGCGCGATCTGGAGACCGCGAAGATCGCGATCCAGTCCGCTCTGACCGGCCACCTGGTGCTCTCGACCTTGCACACCAACAACGCGGCCGGCGGCATCACGCGCCTGCTCGACATGGGCGTCGAGGACTATCTACTGACCTCGACGGTCAACGGCATCCTTGCCCAGCGTCTCGTGCGCCGGCTCGACGCCGCGAGCGCCGAGCCCTACGTGGCGTTGCCGGAGGTCGTGAAGGAATTCGGTCTCGACCGCTTCACCGACGAGCGGCCGGTCCGCCTGTACCGGCCGGTGTCGACGCCGGCCTATCCGTCCGGCTATTTCGGCCGCACCACGATCATGGAATTCCTCGTGATGTCCGATGCGCTGCGGCGTCTGGTGATGAAGCACGCCGGCATGAGCGAGATCGAGGAGGAGGCGCGCCGCGAAGGCATGCGCACCATGTACGAGGACGGTCTGGTCAAGTCGCTGCACGGCGTCACCACGATCGAGGAAGTGTTGCGCGTGACGCAGGAGGGCTGAGCGCCGGTTCCCGGGCCGGAAAGCCCATACCCGGCTGCGTCCTCCGCTTCCTCCCGCACCGCCATCGTCAGGTCGCGTAGTGTGCGGGCACTCTTCCATCCGCACCCGCTGCAATCCCCGAGTCTCGAGTTCCGAAGCCCATAACCGAAGCCCATGCCCGTATTCCGATACAAGGCCGTCACGCCGGCCGGCGAAACCCTCGAAGGCCAGATGGATGCGGCATCGGCGGACGAGGTCGTCGCCAAGCTGCAGGATGCGGGCAACATCCCGCTCGAAGCGCTCGCCGCCGATGCGGCGGAAGGCGGGCGGTTCCTCGCCGGTCTGTTCCGCCGTCCGGTGTTCTCGGGTGCACAGGTCGTGCAGTTCACCCAGCAGCTCGCGACTCTGCTTGGCGCCGGCCAGCCACTCGACCGTGCTCTGCAGATCCTGCTCGATCTGCCCGAGGGCGAGAAGGCCAAGCGCATGCTCGAACGCATCCGCGATACGGTGCGTGGCGGTGCGCCGCTGTCGGATGCGCTGGAGGCCGAGCATGGGGTGTTCTCGCGCCTGTACGTGAACATGGTGCGTGCCGGCGAGGCCGGCGGCTCGCTCGACGACACGCTGCGCCGGCTCGCCGATTACCTCGAACGCAGCCGCGAGTTGCGTGGTTCGGTGATCAACGCGCTGATTTATCCGGCCTTCCTGGTCGGCATGGTGTTCCTGTCGTTGTTCATCCTGCTGATCTACGTGGTGCCGCAGTTCATACCGATGTTCCGCGACATGAACATCGAGATGCCGCTGATCACCAAGATCGTGTTCGGCGTGGCGACGGTCGTGAAGAACTTCTGGTGGGCGCTGTTCGCGCTCGTCGTCCTCGGCATCGCCTGGTGGCGCCGCCAGTATCGCCAGCCCGAAACCCGGCTGGCAATGGATGCGCGGCTGCTCGGGCTGCGCGTGGCCGGCGGAGTGATCCTGAAACTCGAGACGGCACGCCTCGCCCGCACGCTGGGAACTTTGCTGAAGAACGGCGTTCCCTTGCTGGCGGCGCTGGCGATCGCGCGCAACGTGATGGGCAACGCGGCACTGGCCGAAGCCATCGAGCAGGCTACCGAGGAGGTCAAGCGCGGCACTGGCCTGAGCTTCGCGCTGAACCAGAGCAAGCGCTTCCCGAAACTCGCGCTGCAGATGATCGCGGTCGGCGAGGAATCCGGCGAGATGGACGGCATGCTGATGAAGGTGGCCGACACCTTCGACCTCGAAGTACGCAATACCCTGGACCGCCTGCTCGCGGCCTTGGTGCCGGTAACCACCATTGCCCTGACAGTAGTCGTGGCGATGATCATGATGGCCATCATCCTGCCGATCATGGACCTGGCCGGATCCGTGCAATAACCCTGGAGAGCAACCATGTTGCAGTTCGCAAGACACAGTTTCCGCGCCCTGCCGCGTACGGCGGGTTTCAGCCTGCTCGAAATGCTCGCGGTGATCGTGCTGATCGGCATCGTCGCCGGCATCGTCGTGCAGCAGGTCGGCAAGAACGTCGACAAAGGCAAGTGGGGCGCCGGCAAGGCGCAGGTGTCGAGCCTCGCCGGCAAGGTCGAGAGCTATGCGCTCGACAACGGCAGTCCGCCGGCACGTCTCGAGGATCTCGTCGCCAAGCCGGGCGGTGCGTCGAACTGGCGCGGTCCGTACGCGAAGGAATCCGATCTCAAGGACCCGTTCGGCCATGCGTTCGCCTACAAGGCGCCGGGCGAGCACGGCGACTTCGACATCGTCTTCTACGGCAAGGACGGTCAGCCGGGCGGTGAAGGCAACAATGCCGACTACGGCAACTGGCAGTAAGCACGAATGCGCAGTCGGGCGTCGGCCGTCATCGCCTCCGTCCGGCCGTCTGCCGGTCGTGCCGCGATGTCGCGACTGCCGCTCGGTTTGCGGTTTTCGGGTTCATCGCCGCGCGTCCGGCAGCGCGGCTTCAGCCTGCTCGAGCTGATCGCGGTCATCGTGCTGATCGCCATCGTCATCACGGTGGCCTCGGTGAATGCCTCGAAGAGCCTGGGTAGCGCCAGGACCCGCGCGGTGAGCCGTGATCTCGTCGCCGCGTTGCGCTACACGCGCGGTCAGGCGATCGTGCACGGCGAGCAGCGCACGTTCGACGTCGATCTCGAGCACATGCGCTATCAGGCGCCGGGCCGTGAGTCGGTCGCATTCCCAGACGGCATCGAGGTGCGCGTGCTCACCGCGGCCAACGAGGTCTCGCCGGACCGCGTCGCACGTGTCCGCTTCTTTCCGGATGGCAGCTCGAGCGGCGGCCGGCTCTCGGTCGTCGCGGGCGATCGCCAGTGGCGTGTCAACATCGAATGGCTGACTGGCGAAGTCGCGCTCGACGAGGTGCAGCGTTGAACCCGGGCGCCGGTTTGCCGGTCACAGGCGGCATGCGCTTCGTCCGTCCGCCACCGGCCATGCAACGCGGCTTCAGCCTGATCGAGCTGGTCGCGGCCTTCGTCGTGTTCGCGCTCGGCTTCGGTGCCTTGATGCAGATCCTGACCGGCTCGGTGCGCAACGCGCGCCTGTCGTACGAATACACCCAGGCCGCCCTGTGGGCGCAGACGAAGCTCGATACCGCGGGTGTCGGCCAGCGGCTCGAGGAAGGCGTCACGCGCGGCAGCTTCAACGATGCCTACCGCTGGGAGATGCAGGTCGCGAAGTTCCAGCCGGCGGACAGTGAGGCGATGAAGGGCGTGCAGGGCACTTATCCGGTCGATCTGTTCCGCATCGACCTCGAGGTGCACTGGGGCGCGCGCGGGCAGGAACGCACGGCGCATTTCGGCACGCTGCGCGCGGCCAATCCGGATCTCGGTGGCAACGGACCGTCTAATCCCGCCATGTTCCCGTTGCGCGGCACGGGAGAGCGCCGATGACCGTGCGGCGTTCCGGCGGCTTCACGCTGCTCGAAGTCCTGATGGTGATCACGCTGCTCGCGGTGCTGATGGCCGCGGCGTTCGGCGGCATCCGCACGAGCATCAAGGCGATCGATTCCGGCGAGGCGCTGATCGACGAGGTGAACCGGCTGCGCGTGACCCAGGAATTCATCCGCCACGAACTGAGCCGCGCCCTGCCGCTGCCATTCGGGCAGGAGAAGGGTACCGGCATCAATTTCGTGTTCCAGGGCGAGCGCGATTTCATGCGCTTCGTCGCGCCGATGCCGGGTTACCTGAGCCGTGGTGGCGCCTACGTGCAGACCCTCGAACTCGCCGGCACACGGGGCGGTTCGCAGTTGCTGTTCACGCACCGGATGCTCAATGGCTTCGATCTCGACCGCCTATCGAAGGACGACGTGAAGCCGGTCACGCTGCTCGAACACCTGCGCGGCGGGCGTTTCCGCTATCGCGGGTACGACGACGAGGGCAAGCTCGGCGACTGGCAGGACGACTGGAAGGATCCGTCGAAGATGCCGGTCATGGTGCGCATCGAACTTGACCCGGCCAGCGGCAGCCGGGTCGATTGGCCGCTCATGGAGGTGCCGCTGATCGTCGACGCGGCAGCGATCGTCAATGCCGGTTTCATGCCGCGGGAGCCGCTGCAGTGAACAGGGCTTCCGCACGCGGTGTTGCCTTCGTCCTAGTGCTCTGGGTGATCGCCCTGGTCAGCATCCTGCTCGGCAGTTTCGCGCTCATCGCGCGTACCGAGAACCTGCAGGCACGGCATCTGTTCAACACGATCAGTGCGCGCTATGCGGCCCAGGCCGGTATCGACCGAGCCGTATTCGAGCTGCGCAATCCGGACCTGCTGACGCGCTGGGTAGCGGATGGGCGCCCCTACGAATTCGCATTCGACGACGCCACGGTGACCGTGGAACTGACCGACGAGAGCGGCAAGATCGACATCAATCATGCCGATCCGGTGATGCTGACGTCGCTGTTTCAGTCGATCGGCTTCGACGAGTCGCGCGCCGAAGCGCTGGCCGATGCAGTCGTCGACTGGCGCGATCCGGACGATCTAGCCAGCCCGCACGGCGCGGAGTCGGCCGAGTATCGGGCCGCCGGACTGCCGTATCGGCCGAAGAATGCGCCGTTCGATACGGTCATGGAGATCCAGCAGGTGCTCGGCATGGATTACGACGCCTACAAGCGGCTCGAGCCGGCGATCACGATCTTTGCCAGCAGCAACCGGCCGAATCCGGGCTTCGCACCGCTCGAGGTGCTGCGCACCCTGCCAGGCATGAGCGACGAGCTTGCCCAGCAGATCCTGACCCAGCGTCAGGCCACGCCGCCAGGCCAGCCGGCGGCAATCAACCTGCCGGACGGCACGCCTGTCGTGGCTTCGGGTGGGGGGCTCACGTATAGTATCCGATCCCACGCCAGACTCCCGGGCGGCGCCAGTGCGACGCTGGACGCCACGATCCGTCTCGGCGGAGCGAACCTTGCCGGCAGGCCCTATACGATCCTGCGCTGGCGTGACGGCGAAAATTCCTGATGGCCACCCTCGACGCACTGGAACCCCAGCTCGTCCGTCTGCGGGCGATGTATGCGAAGACGCCGCTGCCGCGCTTTCTGGCGTGGTGGTGGCGCGAGCTGCTTGCATGCCTGCCCGCACGCTGGCGGGCCGCGCTCGCCGAACGCACCGAGGCGCTGCTGCTCGAGACCGAGGGGCGCACGCTCGTGGTGCGTCACCAGTCCGGCGAGGCGATCACGCCGCTCGGTCGGATCGAGCTGGACATTCCGGCCGAGGCGCAACGCGTCGAATTCGCACAGCTCCAGACCGGTATCGACGTACCGCTGCTGCGCCTGTACTACTGCATTCCGGCTCAGCGTACCCTGCGCCGCACGCTGAGCCTGCCGGCCGCGGCCGAGGAACGCCTGCGCCAGGTGCTCGTCTTCGAGATGGACCGGCAGACGCCCTTCAAGGCCGATCAGGTTTATTTCGACCACCGTGTGATCGGTCGGGATGCTTCCGGGCGTTCCCTGCACGTGGACCTGACCGTCATCCCGCGTGCCCAGCTCGATGCCGAGCTTGCCGCCATTTCCGGCCTAGGCGCGGCCCTCGACGGCGTCGATTGCTGGCGCGATCGCGAGGCCGCTACCCGGCTCGGCATCAATCTGTTGCCCGCTGAATGGCGCGCCCGGCGCCGCGATCTGCGCCTGCGCCTGAATCTCGCGCTCGCCGCGACCGCGGCCCTGCTGCTCGCCGTCGTGATGGTGGAGTCGGTGACCAATCGCGAACAGGCGCTAGCCGGGATGACCGAGGCGGTGCATGCCACGCAGGAGGACGCCAAGGTTGTTTCCGCTCTGCGCAAGACGCTCGACGACACCATCGACTCGGCGAATTTCCTGGCCAGCAAGAAGCGTTCGACTGTGACCATGGTCGAGCTGCTCGATGATCTGTCCCGGCGCCTGCCGGACAGCACCTACATCGAGCGCCTGAACCTCAACGAGGACGGGCGCCTCGAAGTGCAGGGGCTGAGCGACGAGGCGCCGAAGCTGATTAACGACCTGCAGCAGTCCGAACTGATCGCCAATCCGGCCTTCCAGGGTGTGATCCAACCGGACCCGCAGAAGAAGAAGGACCGGTTCAACCTGATCGCCCAGGTCAAACCGCGCGAGGCCAGGGCGCCGGCGCATGCCAGGCCCGATGGCGAGGTAGCCCCGGCCGCCGCCGGCAGCAAGGAGGAAGGCCATGCGCCTGCTGCCGGAAGCCAGTAACGGCCGCTTCATGGCCGTCGTGCTGCTGCTGATCGCGCTGCTGTTCGTCTACCTGCTCGGCGTGCACTGGTGGTTCGTCGCGCCGCATCTGGCGATTTCGGAGCAAATGCAGGATCTGCGCGAACAGCAGAAACGCTACCGCGAGATCGTCGCGCAGCGTGCCCAGATCGACAAGCGCCTGACCGAAGCGCGCCAGTTCGAGCAGAACAACCAGGCCTTCCTCGCGCAGACCGATGCGAGTGCCGCGTCGGCCGATCTGATCCAGCGCCTCAAGCAGGCCGTCACCGAGCACTCGCCGGATCCGAATCGCTGTCAGATTGTCACTAACCAGCCGATGAACGCCGGCAAGCCCGAGCTGTATCAGCGCGTCACCGTGCAGGTGAACATGCGCTGCGACATGGAGCCGCTCAAGGACATCCTCTACGAACTCGAGGCCGGCAAGCCGTATCTGTTCGTCGATCAGTTGATGATCTACAAGCAGGCCTACGGTTTCGTCCCGCCGGGCCAGAAGAAGCAGGCGCAGCCGAGCGCGTTGAGCGTGCGCTTCAACCTTTCCGGCTACATGCGCCAGCGCGGCGCCGTCAAGGACAAGTCATGAACGCGCAGTCCGCACGGCTCGTGACGCGCGTGCTCGGCGCCGCCTGCGCCGGATTGGGTCTGATCGCCTTCGCGCAGTTCCTCGGTATGGGCCGCGGCTACCACTGGGAAGCCGGTGAGGGTGAGCCGGCACCGTTGCCGAACGTCGCGACGATCGAGAACGAGACCGCGTTCCTGCAACCGAGCAGCCAGTACGACGAAATCAAGGTGCACCCGCTGTTCAACGAGGATCGCAAACCGACGCCGATCGAGGCGCCGGACACGGCCGTCGCGAGCGACGTGCCCCAGGTTCCGCTGAATGCCACGCTGACCGGCGTAATCATCACCCCGGAGGTGAAGATCGCCATGCTCAAGGACAACACCAAGGGTGAGCCGGTGATGCTGCACATCGGCATGCCATTGCCGGGCGATCAGGCGGTATGGGTAGTCACCGACATCCAGCCGCGCCGGATCCTGCTCAAGAGCGGCAGCGACGAGTCCGGCGAGCTCAGTCTCGAGGTCTCAACCAGCACGCCGCCAGCGCCCACGCCGCGCGTGAATCCGCCGCTGGCCATGCCGGCACCGGTACCGAATCCCGGCGGGACGCCGGGCGCGCCTGCGACGAGCGTCGTTCCACCACCGCCGCCGTCGGCGGCCGAACAGCAGGCCGCAACCCCGCCCGGCGACCGGGCGGCCGAGCTGCAGAAGCGCATCGAGGAACGCCGCCGCGAGATGCGCGAGCAGGCCGAACGCCAGCGCCAGCAGCAAATGCAGCAAGACAAGCAATCGGAGTGATGCCCGTGTTCCCATGCCCCTCCCGCCTGAGCCTTGCCGCTGCGCTCGCCGCCCTGCTGGCCGGCTGCGCCACCCCGGGAATCAGGAATGCACCGACAACCGGTGACGAGCCCGTCGCAACCCCGGCGCCGGCCACTCCGGCCACGCGCTCCGATGCGGCACGCGATAGCGGTCCGATCTCCCTGAGCCGCGGTGGCGACGAGACGCAGAAGCCGGCCAAGTCCGAAATCGAGCCGGGCACCGGCCGCTTCATCAACGAACAGGCCGCCAAGGCCGGCCCGGCGGCGCCCCCGGCCGAGGAAGGGCAGGTGACGTTCAATTTCGAGAACCAGCCGATCCAGGCGGTGGTCAAAGCCTTCCTTGGCGATCTCCTGCATCAGAACTACGTCATCGCGCCCGGCGTACAAGGCAACGTGACCTTCTCGACCTCGAAAGCGATCAAGGCCGACCAGGCCATGCCGATCCTCGAGATGCTGCTGTCGTGGACCAACAACACGCTGGTCTACGAGCAGGGCCGCTACACCGTGCTGCCGGTCAAGGACGCGATCCCGGGCAAGCTCACGCCGCGTGTCGGTTCGCCGGCCATGGCCAAGGGCTACGAAGTGCGCGTTTTCCCATTGCACTACATCTCGCCGAACGAGATGCAGAAGCTCTTGAAGCCGTACGCCAAGGCCGATGCGTTCGTTTCGGTCGATACGGCGCGCAGCATGCTCGTCCTGGCCGGTACCGCGGCCGAGCTCGCGAACTACCAGCGCACCATCGACATCTTCGACGTCGATTGGCTGAAGGGCATGTCGGTCGGCGTCTATCCCGTACAGCGCGTCGAAGTTGCCAAGATCATGCCCGAGCTCGACAAGCTGTTCGGCGCGAGCGGCGAGTCACCCATGGCCGGCATGTTCCGCTTCATCCCGATCGAGCGTACCAACTCGGTCGTCGTCATCACGCCGAACCGCGCCTATCTCGAGAAGGCCGAGGAATGGCTGCGCCGTCTCGACCAGGGCGGTGCCGAGAGCGGCACGCAGCTCTACGTCTACGACGTGAAGAACATCAAGGCCACGGATCTCGCCGATCGCCTGAGCGAAGTGTTCACCGGCCAGCGCAGCAGTACGAGCACGCGGTCGAGCAACCGCGGCAACGTCGCGCCCGGCCTGCAGCCAGTCGAGGCACGTGGCGGCACCAATGCCACGCAGGGGCAGGCCGCCGGCAGCGGCACGATGGGCCAGATGCGTACCAACGCTAATGCCGGCGGCTCCAGCAGTGACGGCGGCTCGCATGCCGGCAGCTTCAAGATCGGTGACGAGGACAGCGAGGTGCGCATCTCGGCCGTTGAGGAAAACAACCAACTGCTCGTGATGGGCACGCCGAGCCAGTGGGGCGTCATCCAGTCCGCGGTCAAGCGGCTCGATATTGAGCCGCTGCAGGTGCAGATCGAGACCAAGATCCTCGAGGTCGGCCTGAGGGGCGAGCTCAGCTTTGGCGTGCAGTGGTATCTGGAGGGATTGATCGGCGCCGCAGCAGGTTCTCCAGAAGGCTTTGGCCAGCCTGGAAACAAGCAGCGTGGAGCGCTCGGCGGCGGTGGAGTAGCTCCAGGCACAGATCCTTTCTTCTATTCGTATATCGGTCCGGAACTGCAGGTTGCCGTGCGGGCATTGGAGAGCAACGGCAACACCCGGATAGTCTCGGCGCCATCGCTGCTCGTACTGAACAACCGCGAGGCGCAGATCATGGTCGGCAATCAGATACCGGTCGTGCAGACCTTCTACAACCCGGGTTTCGGCACGGTAGTCAACAACAACTCTTCGACCAGCTCAGGCTTGGCCTTCAATACCGGCTCCGTGCAGTACCGCGATACCGGCATCCAGCTGCAGGTCACGCCTCGCGTCAATCCGGGAGGCTTGGTGTACCTCGAGGTCGCCCAGGAGGTAAGCAAGCCTGGCGCCAAGACCGAAGCGGACCTGAGCGGCAACCGGCCGATCGAGCGCAGGACCTTGTCGACGGAGATCGCGGTGCAGAGCGGTCAGACCATCCTTCTGGGTGGGTTGATCCAGGACACCAACTCCGAGTCGAAAGGAGGGGTGCCTGGTCTGAGCCGCATCCCGATTCTCGGACGATTGTTTGGTACCACCTCACACAGCAACGAGCGGACCGAACTTCTCATCCTGATCACGCCGCGGGTCGTCACGAACTCGGAGGAGGCCCGCACCATCACCGACGAATACCAGAAGCGTTTCGAGTCGCTCGCGCCCCTGCAGCGTCCGGCGCCGCACAAGGCGGCAGAGACCAGGCCGCTTCCCGATACAAACAAGCCCAATCAGGAGTGAATGCCCGATGCTCAAGACCATCGTCCGTCTCATGGCCGCGCTCGCCGTGCTCGGCGCCTTCGGCGGCTGCACCGGCACTGGCGGCAAGGGCACTCGACCGGACAGGCAGCCCGTGGCGGTCGAGGACCGCGCCGTCAAGCGCTGGGACCTGCTGATCGCCGGCAAGGCCGACGAAGCCTACGAATACCTGACCCCTGGCTACCGCCAGACCCATCCCAAGGATCCTTACGTCGCGGCCATGTCCAACCGGCCTGTGAAGTGGAAGACGGCCAAGTTCGCCCGCAAGGAATGCGAGTCCGAAGACGCCTGCACCGTGTACCTGCACATCACCTACGAGCTGCGCATCCATGCCGGTATCGACAAGCCCGTCGAGGGCTTCGCCGGCGAGGAAGAACACTGGCTGAAGGTGGATGGGAACTGGTATCACCTGCCCCAGAAGTGACATGCAACTGCTTGCCGTGCCGAGGATTTCACGGGGATTGCGTTGACTCTGACTTTGGCATAGCATACGGGCGCTGTTGCCTGACCGTGCTCCGCCAAGGCGGGCCAAAACCGCTGACCAGGTGCATGGCAGGTTCTTCGCAAAAGCCCTGTGGTTGATTAGGAGTGTTGTGATGAAAAGAAATAGCTTGACGACCTCTGTCGTCGCTGGCATCGCCGGCGTGGCAGGCATCGCGAGCCTCGCCAACGCCGTCGTGCTGAATCCGGACGGTCTCGGCCAGGTTCTGCTCTACCCGTACTTCACCACCCAGGCCCATCAGCAGACGCTGATCTCGGTGGTCAATACCACGAGCATCTCCAAGGCGGTCAAGGTTCGCTTCCTCGAGGGTCACAACTCTCGCGAAGTCCTCGACTTCAACCTGTACCTCTCGCCGTTCGACGTGTGGACCTCCACCGTCTTCAAGAAGAGCGATGCGAGCCTCGCTGGCGATGGCGCCGCCATCCTGACCTCGGACCAGAGCTGCACGGCTCCGACCAAGGACCAGTGGACAGGTACTGTCGGTGGCAACCCGTATCAGGAGTTCTTCAACTACCAGTACAACGGCACCAATGCCGATACCGGTCCGACCGGTGACAGCCGTACCCTGGAAGGTCACCTCGAGCTGATCTCGATGGCTGACATCGTTCCGGGTAGTAATCTCGACCAGGCCGTAACCCACGTCGCCGGTGTGCCGGATGATTGCGATTACGCGGCCTCCATCATCGCGTCCGATCCGGACCTGCTGCCGCCGACCGGTGGCCTGTTCGGCGCCGGCGCGATCGTCAACGGCGCGCAGGGTACGTTCTACACCTACAACGCCGACGCGATCGATGGCTTCACGGTCACCGCGCTGTTCTACGGCACGTCCTCGCTGTTCCCGTCGCTGGCCCAGGCCAACACGAGCCCGATCGACGCCACGGCCTATGTGTTCAACAATGGCCAGTTGATCACCTCGAACTATACGCTGGCTAATGCAGTTGATGCGGTCAGCGCGGTGTTCGCCCAGAACGCGATCTTCAACGAGTACAACGTCGATTCCGCGGCCGGTTCCAATACCGACTGGGTTGTCACGTTCCCGACCAAGCGTTTCTATGTCGACCCAGCCATCATCGGCGCGGCGAACCCGGCCATTGCGCCGTTCTCGTTCCGCTTCGGTCAGAACGTAACGGGTAACGGCCTTGGTCTGTCCTGCACGCAGATCGGCATTAGTCAGTGGGATCGTGAAGAAGGTCATCCGACGGTGACGGTTGGCTTCTCGCCGCCGCCGCCCGGCCAGCCGGCCTCCTCGCTCTGCAAGGAGTCCAATGTCATCAGCTTCCTGAACGTCAGCTCCGCTCCGAGCGCGTCGGGTGTGCTGGGCTCGACCCTGGTGACCAACGTCAAGCCGTTCGCCAAGACCGGCTGGATGCGTCTGGATCTGGATCCGGCAGGTCAGCCGCATGCCATGCGTCCGTCGGTCGATCTCGATGTCTATCATGGTCTCCCGGCCACGGGCTTCGAGGCGGTGAACTACGTCAACGGCAACGTGACGGCCGGTGTGTTGGCGAACTACAGCGGCCTGTTCCGTCATCGCGGCAGCCGCAACTGCACCAACACGGGCACAGGCGCCTGCTCCTGATATTTTCAGGGACAGTGTTGTTGTTCGGAGAGAGGGGCCCTAACAGGCCCCTCTCTTTTTTGGCCGACTGTGATGTGAATTCCTCGGTGATGCGGGCCGCCTCAGTCAATTCCCTGAGGGTCACCTGCATATGGAGCGTCTAACGTGATCGTTGGCGCAGTGTGTCGCCATGGATGTCGATATCACATACCGATATTCGTTCATCGGCAGGTTAACGCTCTGTTTGCAACCCTTGCGTGGTCGGGCGCTACAATCCTGCGTCAGGTCAGAGAGGAAACGATCATGTCCAGATCATGCGCGCTATTGATGTCGGCGGGTCTGCTGTGCTGCTACATGGCCGGCAGTACCGCGCAGGCGACGCAGCTACAGCTCATCTATACGCCAGCCGGGGGCACCGCGCAGACTTGTCAGTTTGACGTCGACAGCAATGGCGTGACGCTGGATCCCGTCACGGGCAAGTTGGTAGCCACCGGCTCTTTCAATACCGGCGCCGGGTCGAATTGTCCGACGGCCGCCGTAGTCGGCACACCGTCATTCACCAATTCCCTATCCGGCGACATTGCTTCTGCCGTGGACACTGGCAGCGCGCAGACACTGACCTGGGCGGCCGATGCCGATTCCTGTACCTACGACGGCACTACGCTGGCTCAAGCGGTCGCGAACTGGCCGAGCAGTGGTAGTGCTTGCTCGAATGCATCGGCATGCGGACAGACGCATACGGTCAATATCACGATTCCTGCCGACGGTAGCTATACATTCAAGCTCAATTGCTACAAGACCGGAAATGCTACACCTGTCGTCTCGCAAGTGAGTACTGCGGCGGCGACACCGGCATCTACCGGCTGTATCGCACCGGCCGGATTGACTCGTGCCAACAAGATCACGCTGTTCGACGGGCAGAATGTCCAGCGGTCCAACGTGGACTCCACCAAATTCGAGAACATCTGGGGTTACAACACATCCAAGCCGAGCCTTCCGACTCTCTGGCCGGGAAACTATAACAGCCAGGCGCGCCCGGAGCTGCCCCCAGGTTACTATCTCTCGGCGCAGTTCACGGTGCCGGCCGGCATGGCTGCTGGCAAATACGGCAACTTCAGTGCGAATGAGACAAATCCGGAATCGGCAGGTGGATGGACCGTCACGATCAGCACCTCCTGCGGTGACTTCCGTGCGGCCAACCAGAATCCCATTGCACCTTCCTGCGTGAAGGACAGCCTCCCACCGAGTTCGCCCATTTCTTGGCAAGTCGGCACGAATTACTCGTCAAGCTCGTTGTGTCCATTGACTCCGGGCCAGACGTACTACCTGAACATGATCTACGCACCGCTGGCTACCCCGACACAGAGCTATTGCACCGGGACATGCGGCAACCTGATTGCCAACGGACCTGGGAACTTCTAGCCAAACGCCTGGTCGGCATTTAAGTCCTGACACTGGAACGGGCGCGCTGGTCGCGCCCGTTCCGCTTGGAGGTTCCGTGAAAAAAATAACAGTTCTATGCTTCTTCCTCTTTGCCGGCTTCGCGAATGCGTTCACCAATGGTGACGCCGATGAGGTGATCGTCAGCCAGGGCGGGGCCAGCGTTACCTATGCCGATGTCGATGCCTACATGCAGCGCATGCCGGAGAGTGACAGACCAGGTTTCTCGGACAGTCCCACGCGCATCGAGACCATGCTGCGTGGACTGCTGCTCGATAAGCAACTGGCAATCCAGGCTCGTGAACGACACCTCGACAAGGATGCTCTCGTACAGAAGCAGGTTTCACAGGCCGTGGACATGGCCCTCGCCCGGGCCCGCACCCAGGAGTTCATTTCCACGCTTAAGAAGCCGGACTTCGCCATGCAGGCGAAGGAGGAGTTTCTGACGCACAAGGCCGATTACAGCTTTCCGCAGCAGGCGAACGTCGAGCACATTCTGATCAAGGACGAAGGGCGTGAGGCGGCTGCGGCACAGGAGCTTGCAGAGGAAGTGCTGGCCAAAGCAAAGGCCCAACCGGACCAGTTCCAAGCCCTGGTGGAACAATATTCAGAGGACCCGAGCAAGGCCCAGAACCACGGTCGAGTGCAGAACGCTGGCTCCAATGACTATGCGCCCGCCTTTGCGGAGGCTGCTCGCAGTCTGAAGAAGGTAGGCGACATTTCGGGAATCGTGCGGACGCCCTTCGGCTTGCACGTCCTGAAGCTGGTCGAGATCGTCCCGCCTCGACAACTCAGCTTCGAAGACGCGAAGTCACGAATTATCGAGCGTCTCGACAAGGAGTGGACCGAGCAGCAGATCCGTGATTTTCTCGACAACCTGCGCAACAACCCGTTCGATGCGGACCCGGACCGTGTCGCCTCGCTTCGCGAGCGCTACCGGACCGCAAACAAGGCGGTGCCGCAGCCCAGCACCTCCACCAAGGCCGGCCACTGAGCGGAGCACGTGTCGTACGGGCTGGGCTGAGCCTGCTCCTGATATTGGCGGAGTGTGCCTTGAGTGCCTCGCCTGGCCATGTTATCGCCCGCCCGCCATTGCGGGCGGCGTCGCGATGCGGGCGGCTTTCTGCGGATAGTGAATTGTGGAGGAGGTGGCTTGTTGCCATCTTCTCAATCGAACAGTCCTGGCCGAGCTTGCATAGATTCACGGGGAATCCGGCACCTGCAAGACTGACCTTCGTGCGGGCCATCCGTGGCCCGTATCATCAGGCCATCTCTCGACAGTCTGCTGACAGCGAGGCATGGAGTATCCACGCATGAGCACTGCCACCAGGCTGGTGGCCGACCGGCTGCGGATCATCCTGCATTTCACCCGTCGTGACTTGCGCAACCGCTATCTCGGCAGCTTCAGCGGCGGGGCCTGGGCCTTGCTGCAACCGCTGTTGCAGCTCGCCGTCTACACCTTCGTATTCGGCTATGTGTTCAAGGCGCGCCTGCCCGGTAGCAATGCACCGGGCTACGTCGCATTCCTGGTGGCCGCCTTGTGGCCGTGGCTGGCGTTTTCCGAGAGCCTGCAACGTGCCGCGACGGTCCTGCAGGAGCACGCCGGACTGATCGCCAAGGTGAAGCTGCCGCGGCTCGTGCTGCCGGCAGCACCCGTACTGGCGAGCTTCTGTCTGCATGGCGCGGGTTTTCTGGCAATCCTCGTCATACTTGGACTCACGGGACACGATGTCTCGCTCGCGCGCCTGCCGTTGGTTCTTCCAGCCTATGCATTGCTCCTGCTGTTCGCGCTCGGCCTCGGCACGCTCCTGTCGGCCCTGCAGGTGTTCGTACGCGACATCGCGGCAGCCTTGCCGCAGTTGACGATGCTCTGGATGTTCGTCTCGCCGGTGTTCTATGCGCGCGAGACGTTGCCGGCGCCGTATTCCGGCTGGCTTGCCTACAATCCCTACACGGCATTCGCGGAATACTTCCGTTGGGCGTTGCTGGATCAGGCGATGCCAGATGTGCGCGCCTGCCTGGTCTCCGTGGTGGCCGTGTTGCTCGTCGTGATGGCAGGGCTCTGGGCATTCAGGCGGCTCGGTCCGCACTTCGAGGATTTCCTGTGAGTGGGGACGTACTCGTCGAGGCGCGTGGGTTGACCAAGGCCTACCCGCTCGTGCACCGGCGTGCCGATCGACTGCGCGCGCTGCTCGGACTGCTCGCCGGCTCGGCAGCGCCCGAGGCGGCAACGGTGCTGGCCGACGTGGACCTTCGCGTGTGCCGCGGTGAATCGCTGGGCCTGATCGGCGAGAACGGGGCAGGCAAGTCCACGCTGCTGAAGTTGATCAGCGGCGTGCTGACGCCGAGCCGCGGCCAGGTCGTCGTGAAGGGACGCATCGGCGCCCTTCTGGAGCTCGGCGCAGGTTTTCACCCGGAGTACACAGGGCGCGAGAACATCGCGATGGCGGCTACCCTGTACGGCATGGGTGGGAGCGAGATCCGCGCCCGAATCACCGAGATCGTGGCCTTCGCGGACATCGGCCGCTACATCGACGAGCCGGTGAAACATTATTCGTCCGGCATGGTGGTTCGCCTCGGTTTTGCCGTGATCGCCGCGCTGCGGCCGGATCTGCTGATCACCGACGAGGTGCTCGCGGTCGGCGACGAGTCCTTCCAGAAGAAGTGCATCCGCTGGATGGAGGATTACCTCGATGGTGGCGGGACCCTGATCCTCGTCTCGCACAGCATGTATCACATCCAGAAACTCTGCCGGCACGCGCTGTGGCTGCGCGACGGTCGGGTCGAGGCACAGGGCGACGTGTTCGATGTCACCCAGTCCTATCTCGCCTACCACGAACGCAAGTCGGGGCGCTTGCTGACACAGAGCACGGCGCTCGCGCAAGGCATGGAATTCGCGGTGCGCCATCTCGCGCTGAACGGCGTGATGGCCGAGCAGGGCATCGTGCTGCGGCAGGGCGGTGATCTCGAGGCCGAGGCGGTCATCGCCTCGCGCGACGGGCGCACGCCGGTCGTGCACTTCGGCATCGCACGCGCCGATGGCACGCCGGTGTACGGCATCAGCAGCGACATGGATGGCATCGCGCCGCTGCCGACGGAAGAAGGCGATTTCCGCGTGACGCTGCGCCTGCCGGCGCTGTGCCTGTTGCCCGGCAGCTACGTGGTTCGCGTGCATCCTCTCGACAGCGAGGGCGTACGCCTGTTCGATACCGTCGAACGGCCCCTGGTCGTGCGCGGCGAGTCGCGCGAGCTGGGTCTCGTGCGTCTCGAACATGCCTGGTGCAACGCGCGTCCCTTGCGGGCCGCGAACCCGGAAGCGGCGGCATGAACCAGACGCCGCCCGTGCTCGATTTCACCGGCGAGCGGTTCACGCCGGAATGCGTGCGTGAGATCTGGTACGAGCACTGGCACCGCTATGCCTTCGCCCGGTCGCTCGCAGAGGGCCGGCGCGTGCTCGATGCGGCGTGCGGCGAGGGGTACGGCAGCGCCATGCTGGCCGGCGCGGCGCGAGCGGTGCTCGGACTGGACATATCGGCCGACGCGATCGCGCATGCGCAGGCGCGCTACGCCGGCGCCGGCAATCTGACTTTTCGGGTGGCTGACGCGACGCGCCTGGACCTTCCCGCAGCGAGCATCGATCTCGTCGTTTCCTTCGAGACGCTCGAACACGTCGACGCCCAGGACGCACTGCTCGATGGCTTCGCGCGTACCCTGACCGACGACGGCCTGTTGCTGATCTCCTCGCCGGACAAGGCCACCTACAGCGACGCGACGGGCTTCCGCAACGAATTCCACGTACGCGAGCTGTACCGCGACGAATTGCTCGCGCTGCTCGGCCGACATTTCCCGCATGTCCGCCTGTACGGACAGAAGCTGCTCTTCCAGTCGACGATCTGGGATCTGCAGCGTGGCCCCTGCGGACGCGTGCAGCCGGTCACGGCCACCGCGGACGGTGGCCCGGTCGAGTGCCTGGATTACGCTCCGTTGTATTTCATCGCACTCTGCTCGCGGCAGCCTTTGCCGGAGGCGGTGCCGGTGCTGTCGCTGTTCGGCGACCGCGACGAATCCGTATACCGGCATTACAATCACGAGATCCGCAAGAACATCGCGGCAGGCGGGCGCATCGCCGAACTCGAGGCGGCATTGGCCCGTGCCGGGGCCGAGCGCGATGCGCTGCGTGCGCAGGCCACTGCCGCCGCGCATTCCGAACCTCGCGCTGTCGCCTGGTGGCAGCGCCTCTGGCGGCGCTGAGCGGACCGCCGCAGCCGAAGGACGACAACGTGCAGTTCCAAGTGAATTACGCGCCGCAGGCGCCGGGCGCGCTCGCCGATTCGAACGCGCCGCTGTTCGCCTCCGAGGATGGCGTCGTTGCCTCGCTGTCGAACAGTGAATGCATCTTCCAGGTCAAGCGTACCGGCGAAGCGCATGTGATGACTTTCCAGGTGCTGCAGGCGCTCGACCAGTGCCGCGAGTTCCGCACCCTCGACGAGCATGTCTCGCGGATCCTCAGCACGGTACCCGGCCTCACCCAGGCGCGCGACGGCGTGCAGCGCGTGCTCGAGACCCTCGTGCAGCGCAATCTGCTGGTGAGTGCCGCCGACTTCATCGCAGGTCTCGGCATGGCGCCGGCGCGCCGCCAGGCGCCACTGCGTGCGGTGTTCATTCGCGCCTGTGATCGGCCCGTGCAGCTCGGCCGGTTGCTCGCTTCGCTCGCGGAATACGAGCGCCAGCACCGGGCATTGCGCCACTACGTCGTGCTCGATGATTCGCAGGATGCCGCCAACGTCGATCGTCATCGCGATCTGCTGCGCGAGTTCGCACGCACCACGGGCTGCAAGATCGGCTACGTCGGCCCGGCCGAACGCGCCCGGCTCGCCGAGCGCATGGTCAAGGCGCTGCCGGCACAGCGCGCGATCGTCGAGAGTCTGTTGCTCGCCCGGCCTGCGGATGGCCGTTTCGGCGGCGGGCGCAACTGGAACCTCGCCATGCTGCTTTCTGCCGGCGGGCGGATGATCCTGTTCGACGACGATCAGCGGCTGCCGCTGCGCCGTCACGAACTCGCGCGGAACGGACTCGATCCATCGCCGATCGCGACCCCGTTCGCGCGTTTCTACCGCAACCTCGAGGAGGCCCTCGCGGCCGGCGAGGAACTCCGGGCCGACGCGTTCCAGATGCATCTCGATGCGTGCGGTCTCGGTCTCGGCGAGCTGACCGGGCTCGATGCCTTCCGGCTCGGTCAGGAGGCGCTGCGCGGCATCAACCTGGGTCGCCTCGCGCACCTGCACGGCGGTGCGCGCGTGCTCTCGACCCTGCAGGGCACCTACGGCAGCGCGCGTTCCGAGAGCGCCGCCTGGCTGTACCAGCTCGATGCAGCCGGTCGCGCCGATCTGTGCGCGAACCGTGAAGCGTATCTCGCCAACATCGAGGCTCAGCATCTCTGGCATGGCGCGACGCAAGCCCGGCTCACGCCGGTCGCCGGCTTCACGCCGTTCGCCTTCGACAACAGCGAGCTGCTGCCCTGCACGAATCCGGCGGGACGCGGCGAGGACGTGCTGTTCTGCTCGGCCGCGCATTTCTGTCATCCCGATGCGCTGGTCCTCGAACTGCCCGTGGCGATCGGTCATGTGCAGGAAGCGGCCCGCAGACGTTCCCAGCGCAGCCTGATGGCCTCCACGCCGCGCGTGAACCACTTCGCGAGCGACTACATACAGCGTCAGTTCGGCGTCTACCTGGCCAGCGATCCGGCCCAGCGCATGGACCTGCTCGGCGCGATCTTCCGCGATCTCGCCGGCGCCAGCGAAACGACCCGCATCGCCCAGCTCCGCGAGTATCTGAACTACGTGCGTGCGGACATGATCGAGCGCCTGCAGCAGGGCTTCGAGGCGGCTGGCGATGCGCCGGTGTTTTGGCAGGCCGACGTGCGCACGATCATCGAGGCGAACGGTCGCGCCCTGCTCGGCAACGGCCCGCCGCGGCTCGGCGACTGGTCGGAAGAGTTCGACGGCCCGGCGTGCGCCGCGGCGCTGCAGCGCGAATTCGGCCAGCTCGCCGATCAGTTCACGGCCTGGCCGGCGCTGTGGGCCTGGGCGCGCGAGCAGGATGAGCGGCTGCTCGCCGCCGTCTGAGCACCGATCGCGGACGACGGTGCGGGAGGGCCTGACCAGCGTCGTGATCGTCGCCGCCGACAGCGGCCCGCTGCTCGGCGAAGCCGTCGCGCGCGTTCTCGCCGAGCCTGGCCCTCTCGAGGTCGTCGTCAGCGACAACGCTTCGCGCGACGGCAGCATCGAACGCCTCGTGCGCGATCTGGGTCACGACGCGCGGCTGCGTGTCCTGCACAACGGCACGAATCTCGGTTTCGGTGCGGGCGTGAACCGTGGTGCGGCACAGGCTGCGGGCGACGTATTGCTGATCCTCAACCCGGACTGCCTGATCGAGCCGGGCACGCTGGAGCGCCTGCGCGTCCTGCTCGCTGCGGAGCCGCAGGCCGGTCTCGTCGGCGTGCGCGTGGTCGATGCCGAAGGTCGCACCGAGCCGGCCGCGCGTCGCCGCGACCCGACTCTCCGGCGCAGTGCGATGACCCTCAGCGGCCTCTCGCGGTGGGAGCGGTGCTGGCCGGCATTGGCCGGCGTGAACGTGCCGATTCCGGATGCCGTGGCGGAATCGGACGAAACGCCCGTTGCGCAGCCGGTCGAAGCCGTTTCGGGTGCGTCGATGTGTCTGCCGAGGTCGGTATTCGACCGGCTCGGTGGCTTCGACGAGGGCTACTTCCTGCACTGCGAGGACCTCGATCTCTGCCGCCGTGTGCGCGATGCCGGCCTGTACGTGCTCTACGCGGGGGGCATCCGCGTGCGCCACGTGAAGGGCACCTCGAGCCGTCACCGGCCAGTATTCGTGGCCTGGCACAAGCACCGCGGCATGTGGCGTTGGTTCGTGAAGTTCGATCCGGCCGCACGCTCGCGCTTCCTGCGCGGTCTGGTCGCCGTGCTGCTCTGGGTGCATTTCGCCGTCGCGGCGTCCGTCACGATCGCAGGCCGGGCTTCCCGCCGTCAGACGCCAGCGGACACGGCGACCGGACATTCGCGCAGCCAGTGACCGATCCAGCCGTGGAAGCGGCGTAATTCCTCGCGGGTGGCCAGGCGGGTCTGGAAGAACGGCGCGGGTGCCGGCAGCGGAGTGGCGGCGAGTGCCGGGAACTTGGCGAGGAAGCGGTCCGCGTACTGCGCGAAGGCCGTATCGAAGTTGCCGCGCGAGGCATGCACGAGGCGCAGGTCGCACTGGATGCGCACGCGCAGCCCGGCGAGGTGGGCTCGGTAGCTGAAATCGAGATCGTAGAGGTGGAACCCATCGAAGGTGTCCGCATCGAAACCGATGCGTTCCACCGTATTCCGGTGGACCGCGATGAAGACGCCGTCGAGGCACACCGCGCCATCCACGCGCGGGCCGGCTGGTCCCGCGATGCCCGGTAGGAAATCGCCCTGCGGATCGAGATGGGTGACCCAGCCGTGCATGTGGCCCAGCCCGGCACTGGTCACCGTTGGGCCATGCAACCGCGTCGCGCCATGCACGCCGACCACGTCGGCCCCGTCGAGCGCAGCATGCAGCCGCTGCGCGAAATCCTCATCGAGGATCTCGATGTCGTCGTGGCAGAACACGAGCCGGTCGCCGCGGGCCAGTGCCAGGCCGCGTGAATAGCCTTCGCAGAGTGAGCGCGCGTCGGTGATCGGCACGAGCTGCCAGGCATGCCCGGCCATGCGCTCGGTGAGGTTCGCGCGTAGCGCTTCGAGACGTGCGGGCGTGATGCTGCAGATCACGAAGGACACCAGCGGAAGCGCTGACGCCGATCCGGGAAGGGCCGGCGCCGGCGGTGGCTCGCACCCGGCGCGCGCGAGCCGCGCGGCAGCGTCTACGGTCTGCTGGAGTGGCTCGGGCCCGGTCGGTTCGAGACGGCCGAGCCGCACGAAGGCGGCGCCAGCGACGTCGTCATCGCCATGGGTCTTCGCGGACCACGCGAGGTTGTAGGCTGCATCGGCGTGCCGCGGTGCGAGATCGAGCACGCGCCGATAACAGCCGCAGGCGGCGGCATGCGTGCCCTGCCGGCGATGTGCGTTGCCGAGCCAGTGCCAGGCCTGCGCCGCACCCGGCGCGAGGCGCGTGGCCCGCTCGAGCAGTGGCACCGCCGCGGCCAAGCGGTCGCGCCGGTAGGCGATCACGCCGGCCAGCAGCGCGGTGTTCGGATCGTCCGGTGCGATCGCCTCGAGCGCGCCGGCGAGCCGTTCCGCCTCGTCGAGCGCGCCGCGCAAGAGGGCGGCCTGCACGGTCTGCGCGAGGGCGCGCGGGTCGGCAGGCCGCGCGTCGCTCATGCGAGCTTCTTGAAGCGGATGCGGTGTGGCTGCGCACCCTCGTCGCCGAGGCGGCGCTTCTTGTCCTCCTCGTACTCGCGGTAATTGCCGGTGAAGAATTCGACGTGCGAGTTGCCTTCGAAGGCGAGGATGTGCGTGGCGATGCGGTCGAGAAACCAGCGATCGTGCGAGATCACCATCGCGCAGCCGGGGAACTCGAGCAAGGCTTCCTCGAGGGCGCGCAGCGTCTCGACGTCGAGATCGTTCGACGGCTCGTCGAGCAGCAGCACGTTGCCGCCCTGCATCAGGGTCTTGGCGAGATGCAGGCGTCCACGCTCGCCGCCGGAAAGCTGGCCGACGATCTTCTGCTGATCGGCGCCCTTGAAGTTGAAGCGGCCGATGTAGGCGCGCGACGGCGTCTGGTAGCGGCCGACGGTGATCATGTCCGCGCCGCCGGAAATCTCCTGCCAGACCGTGTTCTTCGAATCGAGCGCGTCGCGCGACTGGTCGACATACGCGAGCTTCACGGTCGGTCCGATCGCGACCTCGCCCGCATCGGGTTTCTCGATGCCGGTGATGAGCTTGAAGAACGTCGACTTGCCCGCGCCGTTCGGGCCGATGATGCCGACGATCGCGCCCGGCGGCACCTTGAACGACAGGTTCTCGATCAGCAGGCGGTCGCCGAACGACTTGGAGACGTTCCTGAATTCGATCACGTTGTCGCCGAGGCGCTCGCCCGGCGGAATGTAGATCTCGTTCGTTTCGTTGCGCTGCTGGTACTCGACCGAGTTCAGTTCCTCGAAGCGGTTCAGGCGCGCCTTGCCCTTCGACTGGCGGCCCTTGGCGCTTTGCCGCACCCATTCGAGTTCGCGCTGGATCGCCTTCTGACGGGCCTTCTCGGAGGCGGCTTCCTGACGCAGGCGCTCGTCCTTCTGTTCGAGCCAGGACGAGTAGTTGCCCTTCCACGGAATGCCGCGGCCGCGGTCAAGTTCGAGAATCCATTCCGCGGCATTGTCGAGGAAGTAGCGATCGTGGGTGACTGCGACCACGGTGGCGGGGAAGTTT
>CAYYHP010000026.1:0-23485 GCA_964471815.1 uncultured Rhodanobacteraceae bacterium | reverse complement strand
GCTTGGGCTCGAGTTCGGCCCAGAGCTTGGTCTCCGCGTCCGGCGCGGTCAGCTTGCCGATCGTCTCGGCGAACTGCTGGCGCTCCTCGTCGGTGATCGGATCCTTGTTGATCTCCTTGGACCACTCGTTCTTCACCTTCTGGTATTCGGCCGGCGGCAGCGCATTCTGGATCAGGCCGTCGATGTTGCCGGTCTTCAGGTGCTGCACGGACGCGAGCACGGCGGCATCCGGCGTGGCGGGCGCCACGGCGACGGCGGCAGCCGGCTTCTGCTGTCCCTGCTCTTCCTTGCTGCAGGCGACGACGGCAAGGGCGAGAGCCGCCGCAAGGGCGACACGAGTGTGTTTGATCGACATGGAAATCCCCGGAAGACGATGAGAGACGGTAGCGGCGATCACTGTAACGGAAACGCCTGAACACACGCCAGCCGAACGGACCCGGCCGCGGACCATGCGTGTGGCGTTGCGGCCCGCCATGTTGTCGCCAGGCCCGTGTTCCGCGAGCGCGGCTCGCGTACCCGCCGCGTGCCGGCAGGGTGACGTGCGGACCCAGTCTTCAGCCGCCTACGGCCGCGGCGATGCTGGCCTGGATCGCTTCGGCGGCGGCACGCGGATCGGCGGCCTGGCGAATCGGCCGGCCGACCACGATGTAATCGGCGCCCGCCGCGAACGCGCTGGCCACGTCGACGGTGCGCTTCTGGTCATCGGCCGCCGCGGCCGGCCGGATTCCCGGGCAGACGGTGAGCAGGCGCGGATCGACCTCGGCGCGCAGCCGCGCGACCTCCTGACCCGAGCAGACCACGCCGTCGAGACCCGCCTCGAGCACGACACGCGCACGCTGGGGAACCAGTTCCGCGAGCGGCGTGGCGATGCCGAGCTCGCCGAGATCGGCCTGGTCGAAGCTGGTCAGCACGGTCACCGCGAGCAGGCGGATCTGGCCCTTCGCCGCCGCCGCAGCCTCGAGCATCGCGCGGTTGCTGAAATGCAGCGTGCACAGCGAGACCGGATAGCGCGTCAGACCGCGCACCGCGGCCGCGACGGTCGCCGGCACGTCGAGGAACTTGAGATCGACGAACACTTGCTTGTCATAGCGATCGAGTTCGCGCAGCACGGTGAAATAGTCGCCGCTAGTCAGGAGTTCCATGCCGAGCTTGTAGAACGCGACGGCATCGCCGAGCCGCTCGATCCAGCGGCGCGCTTCGCCCGCGGTCGCCACGTCGAGCGCGAAGATCAGCCGCTCGCGCGGCGGGATCGGCTTGTGCTGCCAGGCCATCGTCGTGTCCTCAGTGCTCGCGCAGGGCGGCACGTTTCGCGGCGCGCGGATCATTCTTCAGGGCTGGATTGGCCGGGAAGCGCGTCAGTGCGGATTCCCACGAGCCATAGCTCGGATTCGGCAGGAAGAACCAGCGCCGGCCGAGCCATTCGGCATGCGGTGCGAGCAGACGCTCGCGCGCCTCGCGATCGACGTTCACGCCATCGACGAAGTCGCCGAGGTTGTCGCCGAACATCTGCAGCACGCGGTACTTCTTTGCGATCAGCCGGCGCCGGCAGCCCTTGTCACCGCCTTTCGCCACGCAGCCCGGCGTCGGTGCGCCGAGCAGCAGTACGCTGTCATCGACGAGCGGGAGCCCCTGCGCGGCGAGGTTTTCGCTGGTCGCGTCGAGATCGGCCTGGTCGCGGTTCGAGATGTAGATCATCGTCACGCCGTGCGCCGTCGCGAGCTCCGCGAACTCGCGTGCGCCGGGCAGCGCACGCGCGGCGCGTTCCGCGACCCAGGCACGCCATTCGGCGGCCTCGAAGCCGGTCTTGCCGGCCAGTACGTGGCGCGCGAGGTACGGCGAGTTGTCGAGCACGGTCTCGTCGATGTCGACGATCACCGCGGGCGGCAGCGCGACATCGCCAGCCATGCGCTCGCCGTCAGGCAACGCGCTCCACGCACGGTCCTGCAGGGCGTCGAGCAGCGCCGCCTCGGCATCGCGCCAGATGCCGCGCATCACCGCGCGGTATTCGGTCGAGGTCTGCATCCACAGCAGCGCATTGAGCTGATCGTGTGCCGGTGCGGTGGAAACCGCCGCCGCTGCGGCCGGCGCCATGGCCATGGCCGGCGCACGCGGTGCAGGCGCGGTGGCGCAGCCGCCGAGCAATGCAGCGGCGAGGAACGGCAAGAGTCGGCAGCGCATCGGCAGTCCGCAGGCAGAGGAAGATGACAAGAAGTTTACGCGACGCGCGGCGCGGCCTGCGCAACCGACCACGTCACGCGAGGCGCTAATCCGCGAGCAGGCTCGCCAGCTTCGCGAGATGCGTCGAGGCGAGATCGCGCCGGGCCTCGGCGTCCTGCGCCTCGTCGCGTCCGTCCCAGTGCAGGTCCTCGGCGGGCAGCTCGGCGAGGAAGCGACTCGGCTCGTTGGCGAGGATCTCGCCGAAACGCCGCGCGCGCGCCGCGTAGGACAGGCACAGGCGCTCCTTCGCGCGCGTGATGCCGACGTACATCAGCCGGCGCTCTTCGTCGAGCCGGCCCTCCTCGAGGCTGCCCTCGTGCGGCAGCTGGCCATCCTCGACACCGACGATGTAGACGAAGCGGAACTCGAGGCCCTTGGCCGCGTGCACGGTCATCAGGCGTACCGCATTGCCCGGATCGTCGCGGTCGGCGTGGCTCAGCAGCGCGAGCTGTGCGGCGAGGTCGCCGGCGCTGGCCCCGTCCTTCTGCATCGCACGGAACCAGTCGGCGAGCTCCTTCAGATTGTCGAGCCGGCGCTGGCGCGCGCCTGGATCCTTGACTTCGGCGGCGAGGTGTTCGGCATAGCGCGTGCGCTGCAGTACCTGCTCGACCAGATCGGCCGCGGAGACCTGCCGCATGCGAGTCGCAAGCTCGCGGATCAGGTCGACGAAACCGGCCAGCGCCGCGGCCGGGCGCGCGGCGAGCTGCTTGAGCACGCCATCGCTGCCGGCCGCCTGCAGCAGCGAGAGATGCCGCGACTGCGCGAGCTCGCCGAGCTTCTCGAGCGTGGTCGCGCCGACGTCGCGACGCGGCACGTTGGCGATGCGCAGGAAGGCTGCGTCATCGTCAGGATTCACGAGGAGGCGCAGATACGCCAGCACGTCCTTGACCTCGCCGCGGTCGAGGAAGGCCGTACCGCCGGTCAGGTGGTACGGCACGCGCGCCAGGCGCAGCGCCTTCTCGAGCGGCCGCGCCTGATGGTTGCCGCGGTAGAGGATCGCGAACTCGTGCCAGCGCGCCTTGAACTTCTCGGCGAGATGCGTGAGGTCGGCCGTCACGCGCTCGGCCTCGTGCTCAGCGTCCTTGCACGCCAGCACGCGGATCGGCGGCCCTTCGGCATGCTCGCTCCAGAGCTGCTTCAGGTGCTTGTGCGGATTGTTCGCGATCAGCCGGTTCGCGGCACGCAGGATGCGGGCGGCACAGCGATAGTTCTGTTCGAGCTTGACGACCTTGAGCACCGGATAGTCGCGTGCCAGCTCATCGAGGTTCTCCGGATTCGCGCCGCGCCAGGCATAGATCGACTGATCGTCGTCGCCGACCGCGGTGAACGCGCCGCGCGGTCCGGCCAGCGCCTTCAGCAGGCGGTACTGCGCGGTATTGGTGTCCTGGTATTCGTCGACGAGCAGGTAACGCAGGCGCTCCTGCCAGGCGTGACGGGTATCCGCATCGCCTTCGAGCAGCGCGAGCGGCAGGCGGATCAGATCGTCGAAATCGACCGCGTTGAACGCGGCGAGGCGCTTCTGGTACGCGGCATACAGCTCGGCCGCCTCGAGCTCGCGCGGACTGCGTGCGGCGGCAAGCGCCTCGTCCGGGGTCAACGCGCCGTTCTTCGCCGTCGAAACCAGATTGCGCAGCGCGAACAGCTGATCGGATTTCAGCGCACGCGGCAGCAGATCCTTGACGATCGCCTCGGCATCGTCGGCATCGAGCACCGAGAAGCCGCGCTTCAGACCTGCCTTCGCGTGCTCGATCTGCAGGAATTTCAAACCGAGTGCATGAAAGGTGCAGACCGTCAGCTCGCCCGCGGCCTCGCCGGACACCAGCCGGCCGACGCGCTCGCGCATCTCGCGCGCGGCCTTATTGGTGAAGGTGATCGCGGCGATCTTGCGCGCCGGCAGATGGCGCCTGGCGACCAGGTGCGCGATCTTCTCGGTGATCACGCGCGTCTTGCCCGAGCCCGCGCCGGCGAGCACGAGCAACGGACCATCGCAGTATTCGACCGCGGCGCGCTGGGCGGGATTGAGCATCGGATGAAATCGGGGGAAGGGGCTACGGACTCGGCCGGCCGGACCGGCCCGTCATTGTGCGGGCAAGCCGTCCTGCACTCAAAGCCGACACGGCTGAGCGGTTATGATCCAGGATCCGCCCGCATCCCCCCTCGGTCCCCGGCTCCCGATTTCCGCGCATGGCCAAGCTCTACTTCTACTACTCGGCGATGAACGCCGGTAAGACCACCACGCTGCTGCAGAGCGCGCACAACTATCACGAGCGCGGCATGCGCACGTTGATCTGCACGCCGCGCCTGGACGACCGCTACGGCGTCGGCGTGGTCGCTTCGCGTATCGGCCTCAAGGCCTATGGCCACATCTTCGACCGGGACGACGACCTGCTCGCGCTGGCCCGCGCCGACATCGCGCGCCACGGTCCGCTGCACTGCATGCTGGTCGATGAGTCGCAGTTCCTGTCCAGGGCGCAGGTCTGGCAGCTCACCGAGATCGTCGATGCGCTGCACATCCCGGTGCTCGCCTACGGCCTGCGCACGGATTTCATGGGCGAGCTGTTCGAGGGCAGCCGCTACCTGCTCGCCTGGGCCGACTCGCTGACCGAGATCAAGACCATCTGCCACACCGGCAAGAAGGCGACGATGGTCGTGCGGGTCGACGAGCACGGCCATGCGGTGACCCAGGGCCCGCAGGTCGAGATCGGCGGCAACGAGCGCTACGTCTCGGTCAGTCGCAGCGAGTTCAAGAAGATCACCCGCGGCGAAGGCCGCATCGAGCTCAAGCAGCCGGAACTGCCGCTCGGCCGGGCGGCGAACGAGGCGGACGACCCGCCGGCCTGAGGCCTCAGCGCTGGCAGCGCGGACAGTAGAACGTGTTGCGCTGGCCGAGCGCGACGCTGCGGATCGGCGTCGCGCAGACCCTGCACGGCTCGCCGGCGCGGCCGTAGGCGAACAGCTCCTGCTCGAAATAGCCCGGCGCGCCATCCGGCGCGAGGAAGTCGCGCAGGGTTGTGCCGCCGCGCTCGATCGCGTAGGCGAGGATGCGCCGCACCTCGGCCGCGAGCCGCGCGTAGCGTGCGCGCGAGACCTGCCCCGCCGGCCGGCCCGGGTGGATGCCCGCGGCGAACAGCGCCTCGGCGGCGTAAATGTTGCCGACGCCGACGACGATCTTCTGATCCATCAGGAACGGCTTAACCGCGACGTCGCGGCCGCGCGAAAGGCACCACAGGTGATCGCCGTCGAAGGCATCGCCGAGCGGTTCGGGCCCGAGCCCGGCGAGCAGCGGATGGATCTCGCCCGGCGCCTGCCAAAGCTGGCAGCCGAAGCGGCGCGGATCGGTGAAACGCAGCACCTGGCCGGAATCGAGCCGCCAGTCGATGTGATCGTGCGCACCCGGCGGCGTGTCCGCGGGCAGCACGCGCAGGCTGCCCGACATACCCAGATGCAGCAGTGCGCTGCCGGCGCCGGTATGTGCGAGCAGGTATTTCGCGCGCCGCTCGACCGCCTGGATGCGCTGGCCCGGCAGGCGCGTGCGGAGCGCCTCCGGAATCGGCCAGCGCAGGACCGGCTGGCGGATCGTGAGCGCGACGACGCGCCGGCCGCCGAGATGCGGGGCGATGCCGCGGCACGTGGTTTCGACTTCGGGCAGTTCGGGCATGGCACAGGCTGGACCGGCGCGGGGTTCCGGCGGCGTGAAGATCGGCTCAGGGCGGCGGCTCGGCGAGCAGCGGGCGTGCCGCGCGAACGTCGAACAGGTATTCGAGCGCGAGGTCTTCGCGCCGGAAGGCGTAGGTCGAGTCGACTTGATGGACGACGAAGCGCAGCGCGCTGCCGTCGTCGAGCGTAAGCGTGAGTGGCAGTCCACGATCGTTCATCGGGGCCGTCGGATCGATACGGCGCAGTGCCCGCGCCTCGGTACTCGCCCAGGCGGCCGCCTCGAGGGCTACCGTCCGGTCGCGCAACGCGAGTGTCACGGCCTGCCGCCCGGGCGGCAGCAGATGGCGGTCAAGCTCGCTCTCGGGCGCGGCATACAGCCAGGCACTGAAGCGATCCGGCACGAGACTGACCGTGTCGCCGAAGCGCACGTAACGGTCGCCGTTGAGCGCATCGGTGCCGCCGAATTCGATGCGTGCGGCGTCGAGCATCAGCACGACCTGCGGCGGCGCGAGACCCAGCCTGGCGGGCTCGAGTTCGGTCGCCGCATGCCGCCGTCGCACCGGCAATGCCGCGATCGACAGGAGACGCGAGACGGCCTCATCGTCCGCGGCCAGCGCATACGGCGCACGCATCCACCAGTGGCCCTGGACCTTCTCGAAGCGCCGCGGCGCGCACGGCGCGGTGCACTCGATGCGCACCTCGCGCACCGCATGCCGGTCGATGCGGCTCAGCGGCGCGGGCCGCTCCCATTCCTCGCGCTTGAGTTCGGCGAGCACGGCCGCGCCGAGCAGCAGCACCATCGTCAGCAGGATCAGATTGGTTCGGGTCTGGCGATTCATGCCGCTCCTCGGCCGGCGATCGGCGGCCCTGCGCCGCGCACCGGCATCAACACCGACGACGGCGCCAGACGATGATGCCACCGACGGCGAGCAATGCGAGCGGCAGGACGATCAGGAAGCCGAAACCGATCATGCCGAGGCCGGCCCGACCGAGCACCAGCGTGCGGTCCGGCGCGCCACGCTCGGCGACCTCGATCAAGTCGTCGTCGTCGAGCAGCCAGTCGAACACGCGCTGGCCGAACTCGCGGTTGCCGCCGTTGCCGAGGAACCGGTTGGAGAGGAAGTCCGCATCGCCGAGCACGACCGCACGCTGTTCGCGCCGCGCCGGACTCGGCGAGAGCCGGGCGAGCGCGAAGCCGATGTCGAGCGGGCCGCGCAATTCGCCCGCGTCGGCGTCGAAGCGGATCGTGTCAGCCGTTTCGCCGGCCTTCGGCAGCGGGCTCGTCTCGGTCCAGCTCTGCGTGCCGGTGCGCACGAGCGGCTTCATGTCCCAGCGCGTACCGGCGAGCTGGCCGAGCGCGACGGCCTGCGGGAACAGTGTGGTCAGATCGAAGTGCGCAGTGACCGCGTGCGGCGGATATGCGGCGATTGCGACGAAGCTCGGGTCGCCGATGCCGAGCGCCGCGCCCGCGCCATCGACCGCGAGCCCGTCGAGCCGGCGTACCGACAGCGCCTCGGCGAGCCGTTCGAGCCCCGCCTCCGCACCCGGCTCGGTGAGCCACAGCAGGTTGCCGCCGCGCTCGAGATGGGCGAGCACGGCTGCGACCACGCCCGGCGCGAGCGGCAGACGCGGATCGGCGATCACCAGCAGGTCGGTATTGTCCGGCACCTCGGCCTGCACGCCGAGCGCGAGCGGCACCGAGCGCACGCCGTGCCGGGCGAGCCCCTCGCCGAACTGGCCGAAGTCGGCGTTGGCCGTGCCGTCGATGCGTCGCTCGCCGTCGCCGGCGAGGAAGGCGACGATCCGCTCGCGACCGCGTGCGAGGCGGCGCAGGGCATTGCTGAAATCGCGCTCGGCGAGCACGGTCAGGCGCTCGCTGCGCTCGCGGTAGCGGATCTCCAGCTCGCCATCGACGTTGATGCCACGCTCGCGCATCGCCCCTGGGTCGGCATCCGGATCGACGAACGCGAGGCGCAGGCCGGGCTTCACCCGCCGGTAGCGCGCGATGAAGTCGGCGATCTGCGCGCGCAGTCCGTTGTCGCGGCTCGCGTAGGAGACGACCTCGACCGGCGCGTCGAGCGTCTTCAGCAGCGCGACGCTCTGCGCGTCCAGCGAACCGCGCCGCGCGTGGCTGAAGTCCCGCTCGACGGCGAAGCGTGTGCTCAGGAAGGCGATTGCGACCGCGGCCGCGACGACGAGCAGCGCATGCAGCCCGCGCGAACCGGCGACATTCATGCGCCCTGCTCCCGGAGCGCGGCGAGCTGGCGCGCGGCAAGCAGGAGCATCACCCCGGCGAGCAGCGCAAAGTAGACGATGTCGATGCTGGACACGATGCCGCGCAGGAACGGTTCGAGATGAGTCGGCAGGGCGAGATAGTTGATGCCGCCGTCGACCACGCCCTGCAGGCGCGCGCCGGTGTCCGCGACCGCGAGTAGCAGGTTCATCGCGAGCGCCAGCGCCGCCGCGAATGCCGGTTGCGCGCTCAGTGCCGAGGCGTACACACCGATGGCACTCAGCGCACCGGCGGCGAGCGCGAGGCCCAGGGCGGCAGCCGCGATACGGCCGAGGTCGAGCGTCGTGCCCGCCGCGAGCGCGAGCGGCATGGCCAGTGCGAACGCAATCAGCACGAGCACGGACAGCCATGCGCCGAGCCACTTGCCGAGCACGATGCGCAGCTCGCCGACACCGGCGCCGAGCAGCAGCACCAGCGAATGCCGGCGGCGCTCGCCGGCGAGGCTCGGCATCGTCAGCAGCGGCACGAGCAGCAACAGCAGGTTGCCGAGCGTGCGCAACTGCGGGATCGCGATGAGATCGGTCACGCCGGGCGCCTCGCTGCGCCCGGCGATCTTCGGCGCGAGCGCGAGGAAGCTATCGATGCCGAGCAGGAACAGGTAGGCGAGCAGGGCCAGCGCCGCGGCGAGCAGCGCCCACGGCCAGAATTGCACGACCAGGCGCCGCAGCTCATGGCGTGCGATGAGCCAGACCGCGCTCATGCGGCCAGCCCGGTGCTGCCGGCGACGATCGCGAGGAACAGCCGCTCGAGTCCGGCTTCGCCGTTTGTGCAGGGACCGCAGTGCCGGAGCGTGCCCTGGTGGAGGATCGCCACGCGGTCGCAGACCGCCTGCGCCTCGGCGAGCTGGTGGGTCGAGACGATCACCGCATGGCGCGTGCCGAGGTCGCGGATCAGGTCGCGAAGGCGCACGGCTTGCAACGGATCGAGGCCCGAGGCCGGTTCGTCGAGCACGATCAGATCGGGTTCGTGCAGTAATGCCTGGGCCAGGCCGACGCGCTGCTGGTAGCCTTTCGAGAGCTGGCCAGTCAGCCGTCGGCGCACCTCGCCGAGCTCGCAGCGCTCGATCTCGCGCGCCACCGCCGCACGCGCCGTGGCCGTGCCGAGCCCGCGCAGGCGGGCGCAGAAGTCGAGGTACTCGACGACGCTCAGCTCGGCATGCAGGGGCACGCGCTCGGGCAGATAACCAATGCGCCGCGCATGGCGGTGTGGTGCCTCATGCAGGCACTCGCCATCGAGCCGGACCGCGCCCGCGTCCGGCGTGAGCACGCCGGCAATCAGACGCAAGGTGGTGGACTTGCCCGCACCATTGACGCCGAGCAGGCCGAGCACTTCGCCCCGGGCCACGCCGAAGCTCAGCGCATGCACGATCTCGCGGCCGGCGAGCCGGCGCGAGACCTGGTCGAGTTCGAGGAGGGGCACGGCGACGGACGTGTTCACTGGGTTGCGATTGTTGCCGGGCCGGTCGCGGGCAGCAAGCCGCCATGCGCGGGCGTACGCGACAGGCGCCTCTCCCGTGTGGTCCCGCATGACATGGCTCGCGTATAGTGGCTTCTCGCACCACACGCCAGCCCACCGATGCTCGATCAGCTTCTCGATTTTCTTTCCGGCGGCCTCACGCAGGCCTCCTGGAAGGCCCTGCTCGTCTATTTCCTCGTCGTCACCCAGCTCACGATCTTCACGGTGACGCTCTACCTGCACCGCAGCCAGGCGCATCGCGGCGTGGATTTCCACCCGCTGCTGGCGCATTTCTTTCGCTTCTGGTCGTGGCTGACCACCGCGATGGTCACCCGCGAATGGGTGGCGATCCACCGCAAGCACCACGCCAAGTGCGAGACCGCCGAGGATCCGCACAGCCCGCAGGTGTTCGGCATCGAGCGGGTGCTGTGGTCCGGCGTCGATCTCTACCGCGAAGCGCGCCGCGACACCGCGAGCATCGAGAAGTACGGCCGCGGCGCACCCGACGACTGGATCGAGCGGCATCTCTACGCACGCTTTCCGGAATTCGGTCCGACCTTGATGCTCATCGTCAACGTCGCCCTGTTCGGTCTGTGGGGCGTGGTGCTGTGGGCCGGCCAGATGATCTGGATTCCGTTCTGGGCGGCCGGCGTGGTCAATGGCCTCGGCCACTGGTGGGGCTATCGCAACTTCGAGAGCAACGACACCTCGACCAACCTCGCCCCCTGGGCGTTCTGGATCGGCGGCGAGGAACTGCACAACAACCATCACGCCTTCCCGAGCTCGGCGAAGTTCGCGCTGCGCCGGTTCGAATTCGATATCGGCTGGGCGGCGATCCGCCTGTTCGAGACGCTTGGACTGGCCAAGGTGCTGCGCGTCGCGCCGGGTCTCGACATCCGCCCGAACGTGAACCTGCCCGATGCAGAGACGATCAAGGCGATGCTCGCGCACCGTTTCCAGGTGATGACCGATTACTTCCGCGGCGTGATCCTGCCGACGCTGCGCGACGAGGCCAGCCACGCCGGCGACAACCTGCGCGCGCTGCCGCGCCGTCTGCGCCGCGCGCTCGCCGACGGTGGCCGCTGGCTCGACGACGCGACGCGCGAGCGGCTCGACGCGCTCGTCCGGCATCGCCCGACGCTGCATACGGTCTGCGAGTTCCGCCGGCGCCTCGCCGCGTTGCTCGAGGAACGCGGTAGCGACGGCATGCTGAGCTCGCTCCAGCAGTGGTGCCAGGAAGCCGAGGCGACCGGCATCCGCGCGCTGCAGGAGTTTTCCGCGCGGCTCAAGGGTTACGCGCTCGGCAATGCCTGACCGGTAGCGTTGCCGGTCGCCGATGAGAAACCCCGCGAAGGCGGGGTTTCTTGCTTCCGGTCAACGCCGGATGCTTGATCACGCCATCCGAACCGGCACAGAATCCGGCAGCGCCACCCGGCGCGCCAACCCTTGGGGGAATCATGCGTTCGACATTGCTGCGCGGCGCTGCGGCGCTGCTCACGTTCGCCTGTGCCGGTGCCGCCAGCGCCGAGAAGCTCGATTCGAAGATTACGCTGGTCAACCATTCGCACTGGGCGATCCACGAGATGTACTTCTCATCAACCGCCAACGAAGAGTGGGGCCCGGACCAGCTCGGCAAGCACACGATCAGGACCGGCGACAATTTCACGCTCACCGGCATCCCGTGCGACAAGTACGACGTGCGCCTCGTCGACGAGGACGGTGACGAGTGCGTGGTCCAAGACGTGGCGATCTGCGCCGACCGCGAATCCTGGGCGATCACCGACAAGGATCTGCTCGGCTGCCAGGCGGCAAGCCAGTAAGAGCCAGTGCCGCAGGCCCGGGGTGGCATCCGCCATCCCGGGCTGCCTGACATGCGGGCCGCGCAAGCGGCCTTTTTCATGCGCGGATCACAATCCGCTCGGGCTGGTCCCGGCCGGCTCGTCCTCGTCGCGGCCTGCATCGCGATCGAACGGGATCACCGCCTCGGTTTCGTCGACGTGCAGCAACCAGTCGAACTGACGCGGCAGGCAGGCACGGAAGTAATGGCTCTCGCGTTCCGTCTCGGGCCGGTAGATCACGCCGATCGCCCGTTCCAGACGCGGCCGGCGCAGGACGTCGGTCAGAGCGGGTTCATCGAGACGCAGCTGGAAACGGCCGAGTCCGGTCGCGTGCAGCAATGCCTCGTAGCTGCCGCGCAGCGCGGGCCTGATCTGTCGGGTGCGCGCCGGCGTCTCCCAGTCCGTCGCCGCGGTCACGCGGCCGGTGTACGTCGTGAAGCCGACCGCCACCGCATGCGCGCCGTAACGCTCGCGCACGAGCTGGCCGAGGTTCAGCTCGCCGAGCTCGTGCAGGGCCGTCGCGCGCGCATCGCCGAGATGGGAGTTGTGCGCCCAGACCACGACCTTGGCCGGCCGGCCGTGCCGCGTGCGCCGCTCGATCAGCGCCTCGAGCGTTTCCAGCATGTGCCGATCGCGCAGGTTCCAGGCCTCGACGCCACTGCGCAGCATGTGGCGGTAGTAAGCCTCGGCGCTGCGCACCAGCCGCGCGTTCTGCTCGGCATCGAACCGCTCCTCGTCGCCTTCGTCGTCATGCATCGCGTGTCGGTACAGATCGACGAGCTGGGCCACCGCCTCGCGCTCGCACGAGGCGGTGAGGCCTAGACCGACTGCATGGTCGTAGCCGTGCAGATCGCCGCCGAAGCGGTCGAAGCAGGCATAGCGATGCCGGGCACGGCGTGCGGCATCCGGATCGGTACGCCCCAGGTAATCGAGCACCGCCGCGATCGAGGCGTGCAGGCTGTACAGATCGAGACCGTAGAAGCCGACACGCGCCGCGGGCTCGGTGATGTCGTCGTTGCAGGCGCGCAGCCAGGTGACGAAGTCGCGCACTTCGGTGTTGCGCCACATCCACGCGGGGAACCGCCGGAAGCCGGCGAGCGCCGCGTCGGCATCCGCATCCGTGCCGAACCCGCGCACATAGCGGTCCACGCGACGCGCATCCGGCCAGTCGGCCTCGATGGCGACCAGGGCGAAGCCGCGCTCGACGATCAGATGACGCGTGATGTCGGCGCGCAGCCGGTAGAACTCGCGGCTGCCGTGGGTCGCCTCGCCGAGCAGGACGATGCCCGCATCGCCGATGCGGTCGAGCAGCGGGCGCAGGTCCTCCGGCGCGCCGAGCGGCAGGGCGTGGCGGCGCACGACCTTGACAACGGCCTCACCGGACGCGTCACCCGCATCGTCCGCAGCATGCTGCCGGCGCGCCTGCGCCAGCAGGGCGCGCACGTCGCTGTCGCTGGTCTGCTCGAAATCGACGTACCACTCGCCGACGCCAACGAAGCGCTCCGGCACGGCCAGACAGACGACCTCATCGACTTCGCCGCACAGGGCCCGGTACACCCCGGCAGCCGCGACCGGCACGGCGACGACGATGGCCTTCGGCCGCTGACGACGCAGGGCCGTGATCGCGGCACGCATCGTCGCGCCGGTCGCGAGTCCATCATCGACCAGGACGACCGTGCGGCCCTGCACGGGCACTTCCGGATGTTCGCCGCGATAGACGCGCTCGCGACGCTGCAGCTCGGCCTGCTCACGCTCGAGGACCCCCGCGAAGGCGGCGGGCGTCACACCGTACTGATCGACGACGGCATCGTTCAGCACGCGCACGCCGCCGCTCGCGATCGCGCCCATCGCCAGTTCCTCGAAGCCCGGCACGCCGAGCTTGCGCACGAGGAACACGTCGAACGGCGCGTCCAGCGCTTCGGCGATTTCGAATCCGACCGGCACGCCACCGCGCGGCAAGGCCAGTACGACGACGTCCTCGCGATCGAGGCGGGCGGCGAGCAGGTGGGCGAGTTGCCGCCCGGCGTGGTGCCGGTCGCGGAACATCGATATCGCTGCGTTGCGCCGCGGCATGCGCGACCGCTGGGCCCGGCCCGACCGGGCGCGGCCAGCCGCTCAGCCCGCGGGCCGCGACACTTCGCGCACGACCTCCGTTGCCGTCTCGGGATGCGTCTGCTGGATGATATCGGCGAGCGCAACAATGCCGACCGGCCGGCCCGCCTCATCGATCACCGGGATGCGCCGCACCTGGGCGTCCTTCATCAGCCGCGCGCATTCCTCGACACCGCTGTCTTCGTGCACGCTACGCACCGGCGCGCTCATTGCATCGCGCGCGGTCGCCGTGGTGTCGCGTCCTTGGGCGACGATGCGCAGGGTGATGTCGCGGTCGGTCACGACACCGACCAGCTTGCCTTTCGCATCGACCACGGGAATCTCACCGCAATCACAGTCCGCCATCATCCGCGCGACGTCGCGCACTGCCGTGTCCTCGCTGCAGGTCGCGGGATTCGCGGTCATCACCGAACTCACGCTGCTCATGTCCGTCTCCCTGTGAAAGTCGCCGAGCCGTTCGCCGCAGGCGCCGTGCGTGCGTGGCGTCCGGCTCTCGGGATCAGTCTTCCATGAGGCGCAGCCGGCGACATACCAATCCGCTGCGCGCTGGCGTTGCCGAAAATCGCGGGGCGTCGGATGGGACGCGGAGGCGGTGGGATCCGCGTGGCGAGAGGCGGCGGGCACACGCGGACGGCGCATGATGTGGTGCGACATCTAGCAAAAAAAGCCCGCCGCAGCAGCAGCACGGCGGGCTTCCCTCCCCGCAAGCCGGCATGCCGGCCTGCTGCGCGCGATTGTGCCGGGCAGGCGGGACGAGTCACGCCGCAGCGCAGCAGATGCAACATTGGCTACGCATCGACATACCGCCGGGGAGTGCCGGCCGGGCTCAGGCGGCGCGGGCCGTGGCCAGCGTACGGCGCGGCGCGCTGATGGCCGGTACGACCGGCTTCGGTGCGATCGCCAGTTCGCGCCAGTGCGGCGGTGCGGGCCAGGAGGCCGTGAGCGTGCCGTCGACGACGCGGCGCAGGTCGCGCCGGTCGATCTGCGGCGCAAGCTCGGCGATCAGGTCGAGCGCGTAATCGCGCAGTACCCGGTCGCGGCGCAGGATCAGCCAGGTGACGCAGCTCGGGAACAGCCCGGTCGCCGACAGCTGACGCAGGTCGGCGTCCTCGGCGGTGAGCGCCATTTCGGCGAGCACACCGACGCCGAGTCCGGCGCGGACGTAAGTCTTGATCAGGTCCGCATCGCGCGCGGTGACCGCGATCCGCGGCAGCAGACCGGCGCCGAGGAAGGCGCGGCGCAGCGAGGAATCCGGCTTCAACGAGGATTCGTAGCTGACCAGCGGATACTCCGCGAGGTCGTGCAGGGTCGGCGGATGGTCGAGCCGGGTCAGCGCGTGGCCGCGCGGTACGAGGACGCTGCGGTCCCAGCGGTAGAGCGGCACGGCGAGCCCGCCGTTCGGCGCATGGCCGGCGGTGCTGATGATGGCGATGTCGGCCTCGCCGCGGTCGAGCAGGCCGAGGACTTCGGCATCACCGCTCGGCTTGAGATGCACGCTGACCTGCGGGTAGCGGCGCTTGAGCTGCGCGATGGCATTCGGCAGCACGAAGCGGGCCTGAGTATGGGTGGTGGCGATGCGCAGTTCGCCCTGGGTGGCGTGCCGCAGATTGGCAGCCAGCGCGCGGATGTTGGCGGCTTCGGCGAGGATCGTGCGGGCGCGCTCGATGACCTGGGCGCCGGCCGGCGTGATGCGCTCGAGGCTCTTGCCCTTGCGCGCGAAGATCTGGAATCCGAGCTCGTCCTCGAGCTGCTTGAGCTGCTTGGAGATGCCCGGCTGGGTGGCGTGAACCCGCTCGGCGGCGAGCGTGATGTTCAGGCCCGAATCGGCGATGGCGACGATATAACGGAACTGGGTCAGGGTCATGATGGCTGTCTCTGCGGCAATCGGGGTCGCTGCTGGGAACGCGCGGATACGGCGGCCAGGGTGGTAGCGAGAGTGAAGCGGCAATTTCGAGTGCGCCAGCAAATGGTGGTGGCTTTCATGACGATTTCCTCGTTGGGTGAAGACGCCCCGGGCCGGTCGCGCGGCCATCCGGAATGGATGGGGACGGTTCGATCATAACCAGAGGACATGAGACCGTCCAGTATGGTCATTTGGACGTCCATACGGCCGAACGCGACGAGGGGCCGGACATGCCGTCCCGACATATCGAGCACCGCTTTCGCCATTTCCGGCGCAAAGGCGCAAGCTCTAGCTTCGCCCCGTCCCCCCGGCCGGGCCCGCCCGCGCCGGCCCTTTCGCGTCCGCATCGGGAGGTCGCCATGATCCACGACAGCATCCTCGACACCATCGGCAACACGCCGATCGTGCGTCTGCACCGCCTGCCGCCGAAGCACGTCGATCTGCACGTGAAGGTCGAAGCCTTCAATCCGGCCGGCTCGGTCAAGGACCGGCTCGCCCTGGCCATCATCCTCGACGCCGAACGCCGCGGCGCGCTCAAGCCGGGCCAGACGGTCATCGAGGCGACCTCGGGCAACACCGGCATCGCGCTGGCCGCGGTCTGTGCGGCGCGCGGCTATCCGTTCGTCGCGGTGATGTCGGAGACCTTCTCGGTCGAGCGCCGCAAGCTGATCCGCGGTTACGGCGGCAAGGTCATCCTCACGCCGGCCGCCGAACGCGGCAGCGGCATGGTGCGGCGGGCCGAGGAACTCGCCGCGCGGCACGGCTGGTTCCTCGCGCGGCAGTTCCAGAATCCGGCGAATCCGGCCTATCACCGCAGCACGACCGGCCCCGAGATCCTGCGCGACTTCGCCGGCAGGCGCCTGGACGTGTTCGTCAGCGGCTGGGGCACCGGCGGCACGCTGACCGGCGCCGGCGAGGTGCTCAAGCTCGCACGCCCGGACCTGCGCATCGTCGCCACCGAGCCCGCCGGCGCGGCGCTGCTCTCCGGCCAGGAATGGAAGCCGCACAAGATCCAGGGCTGGACGCCGGATTTCCTGCCCGAGGTGCTCTCGCGCACCATCGCCGACGAGATCGTGCCGGTGGACGACGTGCTGGCCCGCGACACCGCACGCCGGCTCGCCACCGAGGAAGGCATCCTGGTCGGCATCTCGGCCGGCGGCACGCTCGCCGCGGCCCTGCGCGTGTCCGAACGCGCGGCGCCGGGCACGGTGATCCTCGCGATGCTGCCGGACACCGGCGAGCGCTATCTCTCGACCTTCCTGTTCGAGGGCGTGGCCGAGGGCTCGGACGACGAGTGGCTGGCCAGCGTCACCGCCTCTGCGGCAGCGGCCTGATCCGTTTTTCCCCGCGAACCGTCGGCACGGTCGCACCGGTCATGCCGGCGGCTCGTAGTACCAGCTTGTAACCCACGCCGCAGACCGACTGGATCGCATCGAAGCCGGGCTTTGCGTCGGCAGGCTTGCGGCACAGATTCCTGATATGACTGCCGACCGTGCCGTCGCCGACCACGCGGTGATCGACGTAGATCGAATCGAGCAGCCGGTCGGTTTCCTCGATGCGCGCGGTCAGCATGGCGACCGGCACGGTGGTGAACGCGCGCAGGTTGCGGCAGACGCTGGACCCGTCCGCGCCCGGCAGCATCCGGTCGAGCCGCACGGAATCGCGCACCTGCCCGCGCGCTAGGCAACTGCGTCGTCGCCACGCGTGAGGCGTGACGCGGCGGCCGTCCGCGACGAGGTCGTCGCGCAGCATTTGGCTCGTCCTCGACGAGGAGCCCGTAGCTTAGATGCGATCGACCTCGCCGCCCATCAGGCGGACTACGCCAAGAGCCGTGCGCTCGCCGATCCGGTCTTCGGGAATGGCTTCGAGTGAGGGCGCAGAGCCCGCGTCGAGCGTGGCGCGGGCTCCGGACATCCTTCACTCGGTCTCAACCCCGGCATCGGCAAGCTCGTCCGACACTCGCGATCCCGTGCGCCGCCCGATCCACCGGTGACGCCCGCGTGTTGCGCGAGATTTCGCCGATCGATCTGTCTCCATCACCACGCCACCGCACACATGTCCCACCGGAACCCGCGCCTCGGGCCGCTGCCGGCCCTGATCTTCTCCTCACGCTGGCTGCAGTTGCCGCTGTACCTCGGCCTGATCGTCGCCCAAGGCGTCTACGTCGTGCAGTTCCTGCGTGAGCTCTGGCACCTGATCGAAACCATGCTTTTCCATGCGGGCAACACCGAGGCAGCGGTCGCGGCAGGGCAATCCGCCGAGACCACGATCATGCTGACCGTACTCGGCCTGATCGACGTGGTGATGATCTCGAACCTGCTCGTGATGGTGATCGTCGGCGGCTACGAGACCTTCGTCTCGCGCCTGCGCCTCGAGGGCCATCCGGACCAGCCGGAGTGGCTCTCGCACGTCAACGCCGCCGTGCTCAAGGTCAAGCTCGCCACGGCGATCATCGGCATCTCCTCGATCCACCTGCTCGCGACGTTCATCCGTGCCGGCGAGCTCGACAATCGCACGATCCTCTGGCAGATGCTGCTGCACCTGACGTTCGTGTTCTCGGCGCTCGCGATCGCGCTGGTCGATCGTGTGATGAGTCCGCCGTCGCGCGGCGAAGGCCACGCCCCACACGCCTGAACCGCGTCGGCCGGCGGCCCGGGCGCAGCCGCTAGAATCGGCGGATGGACGTTTCCCACCTGCTCGATTCGCTCAACCCGGCCCAGCGCGAGGCGGTCAGCGCCGCGTCAGGCCATTGCCTCGTGCTCGCCGGCGCGGGTTCCGGCAAGACCCGCGTGCTGACCCACCGCATCGCCTGGCTGATGGAGGTCGAGCGCGTCTCGCCTTACGCGATCCTCGCGGTGACGTTCACCAACAAGGCCGCCGGCGAGATGCGCGGGCGCTGCGAGTCGCTGATCACGCACGGCACGCGCGGCCTGACCGTCGGCACCTTCCACGGCATCGCACACCGCCTGCTGCGCCGCCACTGGCGCGAGGCGAAGCTGCCGGAGACCTTCCAGATCCTCGATGCCGACGACCAGCAGCGCCTGGTCAAGCGCGTGATCGCCGGCATGGGTCTCGACGAGGCGCGCTGGCCGGCGCGTCAGGCCACCTGGTTCATCAACGGCGCCAAGGACGAGGGCAAGCGTCCGGATGCGATCGAACACGGCGGCAACCCGCTCACGCGCACCCTGCTCGAGATCTACGCGCATTACGAAGCCGCCTGCCGGCGCGCGGGCCTGGTCGATTTCGCCGAGCTGCTGCTGCGCGCACACGAGCTGTGGCTCGAGGATGCCGCGGTCCTCGCGCATTACCGCGAACGTTACCGACATCTGCTGATCGACGAGTTCCAGGATACGAACACGCTGCAGTACGCCTGGATGCGCGTGCTGGCCGGCGACAGCGGCCAGGCGTTCGTGGTCGGCGACGACGACCAGGCGATCTACGGCTGGCGCGGCGCGCGGGTGGAGAACGTGCAGCACTTCCTGCATGATTTCCCCGGCGCGCGCACGATCCGCCTCGAACAGAACTACCGCTCGACCGCGACCATCCTCGACGCAGCCAACGCGGTCATCGCGCACAACCCGAGCCGGCTCGGCAAGCAGCTCTGGACAGCCGGCGAGAAAGGCGCGCCGATCCTCGTCTATGCGGCCTACAACGAGCAGGACGAGGCGCGCTACGTGATCGAGCGCATCCGCGAACTGCATGCGCAGGACACGCCGCTCGCGGATATCGCGATCCTGTACCGCTCGAATGCACAGTCGCGCGTGTTCGAGGAACAGCTCCTGCAGTATGCGCTGCCGTACCGTGTCTACGGTGGCCTGCGCTTCTTCGAACGCGCCGAGATCAAGGACGCGCTGGCCTATCTGCGGCTGATCGCGAACCGCCACGACGATGCTGCCTTCGAGCGCGCGGTCAACACGCCGCCACGCGGCATCGGCGAGCGCACGCTCGACGTGCTGCGTCAGCATGGCCGGCTGCAATCGTGCTCACTGTGGGAAGCCGCGCTCGGCACGCTCGCCGGCAACGAACTCGGCGCCCGCGCCCGCAACGCGCTCAGGGCCTTCGTCGAACTGATCGAGACCCTGGCCCGCGAGTGCGCCGGCGTGGCCGACGGCACGGGCGACGGCACACCGCTGGCGCTCGCCGAGCAGATGGAACACGTGATCAGCCGCAGCGGCCTGCGCGGCTACTACGAGAAGGACAGCCGCGGCAGTGCCGAGTCGCGCGTGGAGAACCTCGACGAGCTGGTCAACGTCGCCAGCCGTTTCGAACCGACGCCCGACGACATCGACGCGGCCCTGTCCGAACTCGCCGCCTTCCTTGCGCATGCCGCACTCGAAGCCGGCGAAGGCCAGGGCGAGGCCTGGCAGAACTGCGTGCAGCTGATGACGCTGCATTCGGCGAAGGGACTCGAATTCCCGGTGGTGTTCCTGGTCGGGCTTGAGGATGGCCTGTTCCCGAGCCAGAAATCCTGCGAGGAACCCGGGCGGCTCGAGGAGGAACGCCGCCTCGCCTACGTCGGCATCACCCGCGCGCGCCGGCAGCTGACGCTGAGCTACGCCGAATCGCGCCGCCTGCACGGCATGGAGACCTACGCGCGGCCGTCGCGCTTCCTTGCGGAAATTCCTGCCGATCTCCTACACGAGGTGCGGCCACGCGTACAGGTCAGCCGCCCGTACTTCGCGCCGCGCGCGGCGCATCCGGTGCTCGACGACGCGCCCGCGCTGAAGCTCGGCCAGCGCGTGCGTCACGCGAACTTCGGCGAGGGCGTGGTCACCGATTGCGAGGGCAGCGGCGCGCATACCCGCGTGCAGGTCAACTTCGAGCAGGCCGGCTCGAAATGGCTGGTGCTGGCCTACGCGAATCTCGAAACTCTCTAGGGAATCCTGAACAAACTCGAAGATTCCGCGAGCCATGCAGGACTCAGCACCCATCCGGCACGCAAGTGTTTGATGTGGAGCAATCGAATCCAGCTCGGTGCGTACCCGGCGCGGGCTGACGAGTCCAGAATGGACTCTCTCAGGCCATCCCTGGCGGGGCGCTTCTCGACTGCCGGTTGGCGGCTTGTCGAGCAACACACTTCCCGTGCGTCGTCTCGCCTCGTGCGCGCGGCCCTGCCGGCAACTCGCCGATGCCGCACGCGCCTGTTCCGGCGAGCACGTATGGAAGTCGCGACCGTGGCGCAGGTGCCTCCGTGTTGCCGTCCGCTCCGGCCGCAACGGGCGCGATGGTCCGATCCATCCGCGCGCCGCGCTGCTCGCTTGGTGTGCCATCGGTGGCGTGCCTGAATGGATCGGATGCAGATGATCCGGCACTGGATGCCATCCCGCGGCGGCGGAACGCACATCCCTTAGCACGCACCCGGCCCGGTACGGTTCATCCACGGGATCCGCCGTATCCAGCATCGTAATGGCTCTTAACGGATTTCTTACGAATTCAGGTTATGTTGCAGGAATTGCCCGCAATGTGCGCGGCCGGGGGGAATCGCGCCAATACCCGTTCGTTCCATGGAGTGACTCTATGCACAAGCTGCAACGCACCGTTCTCGCGTCGGCCCTGCTGCTCGCCAGCAGCGCCGGTCTCGCCCAGGCCGCCGACACCGGCTGGTACGTCGGTGCGGGCGTGGGCCGGTCGAATTACTCGATCGACTTCGATCGCCAGGTGCGCCACGCCTATGCCGGTACCGGCGATGCGGGCAACGCCGACTACGAAGTGGACTGGACCGACGTCCGTGACGACGCGGATACCGCGTGGAAGGCGACGCTCGGCTACCGTTTCCTGCCGTGGCTCGGTGTGGAACTCGCCTGGGTCGATCTCGGCACCGCCAGGACCGACTTCCGCCTGAACTCGACCCGCCCGCTGGTCAACGGCAGCGCGACCGCACACGGCCACTACGATCTGAACGGCGCGACGCTCGCGCTGAACGCCGACTACCCGATCGGCGAGAGCTTCGCGATCGGCGGCCGCGTCGGCCTGTTCGCCTCGAATCTCGACTACGACGAGACCGGCACCACCGTCACCGGCGCGCCCTACAGCTTCCATGCCGATGGCAAGGATCAGACCAAGGCGTTCGCCGGCCTCGGTGCCACGTGGCATGTCGGCGAACACTGGGACGTGCGGCTCGACTGGGACCGCTACTTCGGCGTCGGCGAGCGGTTCGCGCTGAACGAGACCGGCAACGGCCGCTTCGGCCACGTGGATGCGTACACCGTGAACCTGTTCTACCGCTTCGGCCACTGAAGGCCGCAGCACGCGACATGAAAAAGGGGCGCTCCGGCGCCCCTTTTTCGTTGCGACGACCGCGGGCGGATCAGCCGCGGCCGCGGCGCGGGCGGAACTCGCCAAGGTTCGATTCGACCTCGTCGATCACCGGACCGATCGCCTCGCGAGCCTTCTCGGAGGCATTCAGCGTGGTGAAGTTCACCTGCTGCGACCAGCCCGGGCCGAGCATGCGCTTCTCGCCGACGTTGTAGGCGCGCACGCCGAGCTGCACGGTGTAGAGCGTGGAGCTCTGTCCGTAGTAGTTGAGTTCCTGCGTACCGACCGGCTTGGCGTTGATGAACACCACCGCATCGACCCGGCCGCTGCGTGCGACTGCGGCCAGCGCGCCAGCGAAGTCCGGACGGCCGCCGCCGAGCATGTGGCCGACGCGCGGCACCGCCGCCTCGTCGATCACGTTGAAGCCATGACGCTGCAGCATCGCGCTGACTTCCTGCTGCACCGGCTCCGAGATCACGTCGTCGCCACCGGCGAACACGGCGATGGTCGGCACGTGCGGACGTGCCGGCGCCACCGGACGATCCGGCTCGGCGATCCGCGCGACCTGAGGACGCGTGGCGCCTTCCGCGGCACGCGCGGCCGCCAGATCACGCAGCGCATCGACGCGCGAGGCACGCGGCTCCGGACCGGCAACCGTGGCATCGTGCGCCCCCACAGGCAAGGCCGGCGGCGGCTCGACGGCCGGTGTCGCGACGTTCGCCGCCACGCCATCCGCCTTGCTTCCGGCCACATCGGCCGGCGACGTCGCCGGATTCGCCGGACCACTTTCGCCACCGGCGGCGGATGCGGCCGGAGTGCCGCTCGCCGCGACGGCCGTCGATGTCGCGGCCTCGCCGGTGGCCGGTGCCGGTGTGGACGTGACCGCGTTCGACGCAGCCGGTACCGGCGTGCTGGCCGTCGTAGCGGCCGGTGTGGCGGCCGGCGTGTCCTGCGCGACGCTCGTCGATGCGTTGCCGAGCCATTGCTGGAGCATCGGGATGCGATCGCGGAACGCATACGCCCCGGCGCCGGCAGCCACCAGTAGGGAGGCGGCGATGCCGATCGGCAGCGCGGCGCTCCTCGACCGATTGCCGCCGGGCACGGTCGGGCGGTCGAGCACCGACGGGCGCGGCGCGGCGGCCGGCGAAGCGGGTGCGGCGCCCTGCGGACGCGGAGTCGGTGCGGTCACCGGCAACGACACCTCGGCCGGCGCCGGGGTCTTCATGCCGATCACGGTCGCCGCGGCCGGCGACACCTTCGGCTGCAGGGTCAGTGTCTGACCCGCGGCGAGCGCCGGGTGGCGGGCGAGATCGGCAACCAGTTCCTGGCAGCTCGGGTAGCGATCGGCCGGCTCCTTGGCGATCATCTTCGCGAGGATGCGCGACAGCTCCGGGTCGACGTCATTGTTCAGCTCGCGCACGTCCGGGATCTCGGCCTTGACGACCTCGAGCATCAGGCCGAGCGGCGATTCGTCGGTGAACGGCATGCGCCCGGTCAGCATCTCGAACAGCACGATGCCGAGCGAGAAGATGTCCGAGCGCTGATCGACCGGCTTGCCGAGACAGACCTCGGGCGAGAGGTAGCCCGGCGTGCCGACGAACTCGCCGGTCGAGGTGAGCTTCTTGGAGAAATCCTGCGCGACGAGCGCGATGCCGAAGTCGGCAATCTTCACCTGGCCGCGGCTGTTGATCATCAGGTTGCCGGGCTTGATGTCGCGATGGATCACGCCCTTGTCGTGCGCGGCGGCGAGGCCCT
>CAYYHP010000025.1:0-23717 GCA_964471815.1 uncultured Rhodanobacteraceae bacterium | reverse complement strand
CGCGGTTGCGCCAGGTGCCGCCGGTCGCGCCGCTCACCGAGACCGCGGCGCCGCCCGTGCCCGAAGAGGGCGCGCCCTACGCAACACACGAGGATCTCGCCGAATGCGCGGGGCTGATCCTCGGCAGCCCGACGCGCTTCGGCAACATGGCCGCACCGCTCAAGCATTTCCTCGATTCGACCGGTGCCGAGTGGGCCTCCGGCACGCTCGTCGGCAAGCCGGCCGCGGTGTTCACCTCTACGGGCACGCTGCATGGTGGCCAGGAATCGACCCTGCTCTCGATGCTGCTGCCGCTCCTGCATCACGGCATGCTGATCGTCGGCCTGCCATTCACCGAGGCCACGCTGAATACGACGACCAGCGGCGGCACGCCGTACGGCGCGAGCCACCATGCCGGCCTGCGCGGCGAGCGCGAACTCGATGAACGCGAGCGTGAACTGGCACGTGCGCTCGGCCGGCGTGTCGCCGGTATCGCCGCTCGTCTCGTGGAGACGCGATGAGCGCGGCGCGTCTCGGCCTCGCGGCCTGGGCCGGTCTCGTCCTGCTGCACGGGGCCTGGCTGTTCTGGATCGAACCGCCATCGGCGCCGCTCGTGCTCATCGCGTCGCTGCGCATCGGTCCGCTGCTGCTGCCCTTGCTCGTCCTGCACCGCGACGCGCGCCGGGCACGGCTGTGGGTCGGCATCCTCGCGCTGTTCTACTTCTGCCACGGCGTGATGGAGGCCTATGCCGAACCCGCCGTGCGGCTCGCCGCACTCGGCGAGATCGGCCTGTGCCTCGTCGCGATCGGCACGCTCGGCTGGGAGGCGCGCCATTACCGGCGGCGGCGCGCCTGAGCGGCAGGCCGGCAGCACTCGTCGCGTGCCTACATGCCGACCAGGGACTCACCGCAGCGGCCTGGTGTAAGCTCCGCGCCCGTTCGCCCGAAGGCGCACCCGGAAGCACCGCGATGATGCAGCACCTGACCATCGTCACCACCGGCGGGACGATCGACAAGATCTACTTCGACGACAAGTCCGAATACCAGATCGGCGCGCCGCAGATCGGCGAGATCCTCCGCCAGCTCGGCGTGGTCTTCGACTTCGACGTCATCCCGATCCTGCGCAAGGACAGCCTGCACCTGACCGACGAGGATCGCGAACTGATCCGGCGCACGATCGAGCACCAGCCCCACCGTCACGTGCTCGTCACCCATGGCACCGACACGATGGTCGAGACGGCACACGCGCTCGCGCCGATCCGCGGCAAGGTGATCGTGCTGACCGGTGCGCTGAACCCGGCGCGCTTCCAGGGTTCCGACGCGGTATTCAACGTCGGCTGTGCAGTCGGCGCCGTGCAGGCGCTCGCCGACGGCGTATACATCGCGATGAACGGCCGCCTCTGGGATCCGTCCCGCGTGCGCAAGAACCGTGCGGCGAACCGTTTCGAGTCGGTCTGAGCACGTCACCGAGCGCTTTGCCGCAGCCGGCGACAGGATCGCGAGCCACACGCATTACCGCACATCGACGATTGCATGCGCGCTCGAACGCCGCCGGAACCATTCGATCCCGGCGGCGTCTCTCGCGTCACGGCTTCAAGGCAGTCGTCGATCCACTCAGAACGTCAGACCCCAGTCGTCGAGATAACCGGCATCGCCCGAGTACTTGTCGCTGATCTTCAGCGTCCAGACACCACTGGCCGGTGAAGCGGAGGCATCGACCTTGTAAGTCGCGTTCAGGTCCTCGTCGAACTCGAAGATGCTCGCGTTCTTCAGGCGATAGGCCGCGCCGTCCGGTGCGATCAGATCGATCTCGAGATCGCCGCGGTAGGGGTGCACGATCTTGACCTTGACCTTCAGCACGGCGGGCGCATTGCCGGCGATGCCGGCCACGCTGATCGTGCTGCTCGCGCTGCCGAGATCCGGAATCGCGACGTCGGCCGGATTGTCGTAGCCGCCACCCGGCGTGCCACCCGAAGACAGCGTCAGCGAGCGGGTCTTGGTGGCGGTCGCGCCCTTGTCGTCGGTCACCGTGAGCGAAACGCTGTAGGTGCCGGCCGCGGCATAGGTATGGCTCGGATTCGCCGCCGTCGAGCTGCCGCCATCACCGAAGTTCCAGGCGCGCGCGACGATGCTGCCGTCGCTGTCGCTCGATCCGTCCGTGAAGTTGATCACCAGACCGTTCGCGCTCGCCGTGAAATCGGCCACCGGCGGACTGTTGCCGCCCGCCATCGGCGGAACGGCATCGAGCGTCTTCTTCGCATCGATGAGGCCAGCGCCGCAACCGCGGCTGCAGCCGCCCGGCAGCGGCCTGGCATTGGCCTTCATGACGCTCTCGACCTGATCCGGCGTGAGTGACGGATTCTTCGAGAACATCAGCGCCGCGAGGCCGGCGACGTGCGGCGCGGCCATCGACGTGCCGGCGTAGTAGGCATAAGCCTCGGCGCCCTGCGTGTTGCTGCCGGCGTTCAACGTCGAGAGGATATCGCCCGCACCGTGCGAGCCATCGCCACCGGGCGCGGAGACGTCGATCAGCGAGCCGTAGTTCGAATAACTGGCGAGGCTGCCGGACTTGGTCGTCGCGGCAACTGCGATCACGCCCGGACAGCTCGCCGGGCTGGTCTGCGCGACGTCACTGCCGTCGTTGCCCGCGGCAACCACCATGACCGCGCCGTGCGCGCGCACCGAATCGATCGCGGCCTGCTCGGTCGTCGAGCAGGTTCCGCCACCGCCGAGGCTCAGGTTGACGACCTTTGCCGGATGCGGATTGGCCGGAACGCCGGGCACGGATCCACCCGCGGCCCAGATCATTGCGTCGGTAATGTCGGCGAGCGAGCCGCCACAGCGGCCGAGCACGCGGATCGGCTCAACCTTGGCGTTGTAGGCGATGCCCGCCACACCCTTGGCGTTGTTGGTGACCGCGGCGATCGTGCCGGCCACGTGCGTGCCGTGCCAGCTCGACTTCGACGAACCGCCGAAGAATCCGCAGTCGAACATGCCGTGCCAGTCGCCCTCGTCGTTCGGATTGGCGTCGCGGCCATCCTTGTCGCGTGCCTCGGCCGCATCCGCGATGAAGTCGTAGCCGCCGATCGTCTGCCCGGCGAGATCGCTGTGCGGCGTGATGCCGGTATCGACCACCGCGACGATCACGCCGGACCCGGTCGCGACGTCCCATGCGGACGGCATGTTGATGCCACCGACCGGATCGGACAGGTCCCACTGCTCGCCGAAGCGCGTGTCGTTCGGCGCGAGGAAGGCATGCATGCGCCGATTGGGCTCGATCACGGCGATGTCCGGGTCCTTGGCGAGCTCGACCATCAGCCGCTCGGCCTCCTCGCTCGAGGCATGCCCCTGAGCCATGCGCACGAGGTGCCCACCGGTGGCGATCTGCCGGTCGTAGGCGAGATTCCTCCCCGCCGCCACGGCCACGCGGCTGATCGTCTGATTCAGGCGCTGCACCTCGGCGACACGACGCTGGCCGGTCGGCATACCCGCCATGTTGTGCGCCTTGTAGTACACAATGAAACCGTCGTAGGACTCGCCCTGCGCGAGCAGGGCGAAGTTCACCCGACCGGCATAGGCGGTACGTACCGACTCCGAAACTCCGGTTGCACCGGCCGCCAGTGGCATGCCCAGGACGGCCACGGTGGCGACGGCGAGCGCATGCCGCCGCAGACTTGCGAAAGAAGCGTTTGTCACGAATCACTCCCCAAGTACATTGATTCTCGGCCATGCCGCGGCATGACCTCCGGGTGCTGCTCCTGGAACCCGCCACGCCACGTCCAGCGCAATCCGGCCTCCCCCTGTCCTCCCCGGAAGGTGACTGCGACCTTTGCTGTGGCTTGCGGAGCGTTGGCGTCGGGCTGGCGACGCCACTCGCGACCGGCTGGATCGTGGCTTCGTGATCTCTCCCAACCCCGAAGCGGCAGGCACGCTAGCAATCGCTGCAAAACCCGGTCAATACATCGTGGAAGATGTTTTTTTGACACAAAGAACTTTTCTGCAGGGCAGCATGGCCGTGCATGCGGCAGCGTGCCGCAGCGCCAAAGGCGGCCCATAGCTCGACGGATATGCCGGTTGTTGCGAACGCGACAGTTGATCTAGACACGAAATGACAATTTCCGTCACATTCGGCGCGGCGCGTCCCTCCATGCCATAGCGGCAGGACCGCCATGACCGATGAGTGGACCGCGCAAGGCCATTCCAGCACGATCGGCGCCGACGTCCGGCCACATGGCTGGATGACGAACCGTGACGGATTGCTCACGGTAGACCGTCGGCACGCCGCATGCTTGTGGCTCGTCTGACTACGGGGAAATCACCGGCGATTCCATGAACGGCCACGGCCACACTGCGACCGACAATGCGGCACGCAGCGAGCTGCATCAGCGCTGTCTCGCGCTCGTGCGGCGCTGGCAGCCGCTCGCCGAGGGCGGCTGGGACCGCAACGCGGCGCGCCAGTTGGCTGAGGAGGTTGAGCACGTCGCCGACACCAGCCAGCGTCTCGGCCTCGATCGTCTCAATGGCGATGCGCTCGAGTTGGCGGCCTATCTCTGCTCGTTCATCGACGACACGCTGCTGCCCTCGCCGCGCGATCTCCAGCGCCTGGCACGCATGGTCGAGGCGCTCGGCGCGGACCTGAGCGGTCTGTCCGCGACCGCGAGCGCGAGCGTCAGCGTGCTGCCGACCGCGCGCCAGCCTGTTGCGCCCGCACCCGCGACGACCACCACCGCGCCGGTCGTGCCGGCAGATGGCAGCGCGCCATCTGCCCCGGCCCTGCACGACACGCATGCGCCAGGCGAGCCGGCGGACCCCGTTGAGTCGGCCACGGATCAGGCGAAGGACACAGCCGACGGGCCGGTGCCGCACGTACCGCTGCAATACCGTCCGCGCAGCATCGTCCTGTGCGGCCTCGACGACACCCTGGCGCCAGGCCTGGCGAGCGCGCTCGGCGAGCGCGGCTACGAGACCCAGAGCCATGCCGAACTGGCGTCCCTGCTCGTTGCCCTCGGCCGTTGCGTGCCCGGTTTACTGATGCTCGAGGCACGCCGGCTGCGCTATCTGGGCCGCATCCGCCAACAGTTCGAGCAGGCCAGCGTCGCGCCGGGCGAGCAGCCGGCGCTGCTCGTGGTCGCACCCGACGCCGATCTCGGTCATCGCCTGCTCGCGATGCGCGCCGGTGCCGTCGCGTTCTTCGCCGGGCCGGTCGACAGCCTGCAGGTACTCGCCAAGCTCGACGAACTGCTCGCGCATACGACGGCACCGGCCTGGCGCGTGCTGCTCGTCGATCCGGATCGCAGCCATGCGGTCGATGCCGCGCGCGCGCTCGCCGAACGCGGCATGACCGCCCGACTGGCGGGCAATGCGCAGGGTGCGCTCACGGCGCTCGGCGAATTCCGTCCGGATGTCGTGGTGATCGACTGCGACCTGCCAGACGTGCGCGGCATCGAGCTGACGCAGATGATCCGCCAGCAGCAGGAATACGCCGCGGTGCCGATCCTGCTCGCCGCGGCCGCGGGCGATGTGCATCTGCGCTTCGACGCGATCGCGGCCGGCGGTGACGAGTTCCTCGTCAAGCCAGTCAAGACGCGCCATCTGCAGGCTGCGATCGCCTCGCGCCTGCGCCGCGCGCACTGGGTACGCGAGGTCGTCGGCAGCAGCGACGGGCGCGATGCGCGCACGGGCCTCTACTCGCGCAGCGTGCTGATCGAAAAGCTCGGCGTCGCGCTCGGTGACCGTTCGGCAGCTGTGCTGGTCGTCGCCATCGACCGTGCCCAGGAGCTGCGCGAGAAGATCGGCCTAGCCGGCCTCGCTGCGCTCGATGCGCACATCGGCCAGCTGCTGCGCGCGCAAAGCGAACCGCTCGACCTGCCTGCGCAATACAAGGATTTTCATTACTTCCTGCTGCTGCACCGCCGCTCGCGCGCCGACATCACCGCAACCGCCGAGCGCATCCGTTTCGCGCTGAACGCCGAACCGTGGGTCTACAACGGCGAGAGCCATGCGCTCTCAGCGAGCATCGGCATGGGCCTGCTCGGCGGCGAGCACACCAGCGTGGATGCCGTGGTGACCAGCGCGGAAGCCGCGCAGATCGCCGCGGCCCACCTCGGCGGCAACCGCTTCCTCTGGTTCGAGGCACGCGAGGCAGCGCTGCTGCCGCCGGACCCGCTGCTCGCGATCCGCGCAGTGCTGAGCCGCCCGCTGACGCCGGAGCAGACCCAGTTCGAGTTCCAGCCGATCGTGCCGCTCGCCGGCAAGCTCACCGGCCAGTTTGAACTCGGCTTCCGGGTGCGCAGCACCCAGCATCCGGGCGTGACCGTGCCGTACGCGGAACTCGCGCCGGTCGCCGCCGAATGCGGTCAGCTCGCGCTGCTCGATCGCTGGCTCATCGAGCATGCGCTGAAGGTGCGCGAGGAGCAGCTGCAGCGCGGCCGGCAGCTGCGCCTGTTCGTGCCGCAGTCGGTGCAGAGCCTGCTGGATCCCGATCACGTGTTCTGGCTGACCCGCGAGATGAAGGACCGGCACCTTTCCGGCTCCGGTCTGACGCTCGAGTTGCCGTGCTCGCCGCTGATCGACGCCGGGCCACGGGCGATCGAGCGCATCGGCCTGCTGCACCAGCACGGCGTGCGCATCTGTCTGGTCGATTTCGGCCGTGACTGGGCCGCCGTGCATGCGCTGCGCAACATCAGCGTGGACTACGTGCGCCTGTGCCCGGATCTCGTCGAGCAGCTCGGTGCGGCCTCCTCGGTCGGCGACACGCTGCTCGCCCTGCTGCGCAAGGCACATGCGTCCGGCGCGGCCGTCATCGGCCCGGCGACCGATTCGCTCAACCGCGCCCATCTGCTACTGCGGCTCGGTGCGGACTACGCGATCGGCCCGGCCTTCTCCCGCCCGGCCGCACAACCCGAATTCGACTTCACGCGCCCGTTGTGGTGAGGTCGGGCAGCGCCCTGGCTTACTGCCGGCTCAGCCCGGCGGCGTGACGCTGATGTCGCCCCAGGCCATCCCGGCATTCGGACCTTCCGGAACGGTCGCGTAGTCGCATCGCGAGGTGTACGGAAAGCCCGCGTCGAGTACCGCGCGGAACAGCTCCACCTCCTGCGAATCGAGCATACCGACGTGGCTCGGACCGGTATAGCTGCGATTCGGGTCAGCGTCCTCGCCGGTCAACACTTCCATCAGGTAGCTCGTGCGCGCGTTGCCGCCCAGCGTGTCGCCGCGCCCGAGGTGGGTGTAGTAGATCGAGCTGTTCAGGTAGATCAGGCTGCCGTCGGCCGTCTTCGCATGCAGGTTCTGATAGCCCGGGTCCCACCGGGCGAGTGCGGCCAGCGGCGCATAATTCTCGATGCGCGTCTTGTAGAAAGGCTCCAGACGGTAATCGTCGGCCAGGTCCCTGAAGTACCAGTTGTAATTCACCGACCAGTCGTAGCCGGGCACGCGCGATGCGGCAGGAACGGTGCTCAGGTACTCCGGGTTGAAAAGTCCAGGAGTCGTCGCCCAGCGCCCCTTGGGGTAATTCGCGGTAGCCGAATAGGTCGCCGCGAGGCTCAATTCGGCCGCCGGGTTCGCGCCGCTGTGGCAGGACACGCATTTCGCGTCGACGATCGGCCGAAATGCTTCGCGCCAGGTGAGCATCGCGCCCACACTGGCCGGCGTACCGAGGTCCACGCCGGTGACGCCGCGGCGAGCGTTGCCTCGCCGCCGCCGGCGGGCGATGCCTGGATGCCGGCCAGTCCAATCACCGGCTCGCCGCGCAGCACGCCGTGGCAGGCCGAGCACTGCGCGTAGTACTTGTCCTGTCTCATGCCGGAGGTCACGTCGCGGCCCGGTGTCATGGTGAACAGCCGCGAGCGCTGGGCGACCAGCTTGCCCTCGGCATCCACACTCTGCAGGAGCAGCAGACGGCCGGTCGGCAGGCGCAGCTTCACCGAGCCGTCGGCCTGGAGCGGGATATCGCCGAATGGCGTGCCGTCGGCCACGCTGGTCGGCACGAGGTGCCGGTAGCCGGTCGAGTTGATATGCCGAGATGCGTGGGATGGTCGTGCCTGTTGTCAAGCACGGCATTGCGGTACACGCGTCCATTTGAAAGACAGGCATTCGCCTCGAGTTCCTTCTGCAGCACGCGCACGTGCGTCACGGTGTCGAGGAGGGAGCCCAGGCTGCTGCGGTTGGGCGTCGTGTCGGTGAGCTGGAACGAGAGCCATGTACGGAAGTCGGCGATGTGGAGTTCGACCGTGGTCCTGGTCTCGTCGACCAGCATCGGCTGCACCCAGGGCCGGCTGCGCTTGCCGATCCAGACCGGATAGCGGTACATGGTCGCGGCCGGTGGCGCAAACAGCATCTGCACCTTGCCGTGATAATCCATGGCCGCGATGCCGAGCCCTGCAGGCAGATACGGCGCGAGGTTCGCGAGCCGCTCCTGCGGCGTGTCGCCCTCGCCCCACCGGTACATGTCCTCGCCGGTCGCGGTGTACACGCCATCCGGCGCGTAGGCGATCAGCGCCCGCCCGTCCGGTGCCCAGGCCGCATCCTGGTAATAACGCGACACAAAGCAGTTGATCTACTGCGTCTTCGGCGCGCCGCAATAACCGAATTCGGTGACCTGCGCGTGCACGGCGGGACCGAAGACGACCATGCTCGGCAGACCGCTTCCGGCCTCGAAGCCAAGACCGAGCGTGTGTTCGCTGAGGAAGGCCACGTACTGCTCCATGTCGGCGCGCCGGCGCCCGGTGATGCCGAACAGTGCGCCGTTGGCGAGCTGCACGGCCTTGCCCCACATGCTCGGCCCCTGCAGCCGGCCGAACCGCACGGGCAGGTCACCCGAGCCGTCGGCACGAGATTGCTGGTACATGTCCCGGTCGGTGCGCTCGCGGTTCCAAGTGTGGAAGGCGACATTGCCATTGGCGAAGAACAACGGGAAATCCGCGACACCACCCTCATTCGCGTAGATCGTCGTTAGTGACGCCGTGCTGCCCGTCTCCGAGACCGGCGCGGCGACGATGTTTCCGAGATGCGCGACGCCGTGGCAAGTCTGGGTCGCGTGTATGCCCGTGCGCGGGTCGGGTCCGAGGCTCGCGAACACGACGTAACGATCGTCGGGCGAGAAGACTGGCGTGTAGTCGCCGACACGGCGCATCTGGAAGTGCTCGTCGTAGCGGCCGTTGTAGGGCTGTCTGTTGGTCTGATAGAGGCCGAACGGCGTGGCGCGTGCGAAGGTCAGGCCGCGATGGCGGTGTCCCGGCGTGAGCAGGAAACGCGCGTTGACGGCATGGCCGCTGGCATCGATTTCGGCGATGCAGAGATTCCACTCCTGATCGAGGATCGCTTCGCCGGCTACCGCCTTGCGACATTCGAAGACCAGGCGGCCGCCATCGTGGCTCGCCGCGAGATGACCGTAGTCGCAAGCCTCGCCGGGACAGAAATCCGCCGGCAGGAATTCGAAAGGCGCGCCGTTCGGCTGCAGAGTCGCCGCCTCGACCCGCTGCATCATGATCTCCGCGCCGGTGCGCAACCCCAGTCGTCGCGCAGCGGTTCGCGCGGGATCGCCCAGTGCGTATTCGGCGCAGCGACATAGGCCACGTACGCAATCGACGCCGTCATCCCGCAATCCGCGCAGCGGTCGGCCTTCTCCTACTCGATCCAGGTGATCAGCAAGGCGTGCAGTGCATCGCCCGGCGCCACGAGACCATTGCCGCCCGCATGCGGCAGGCTCGCGGCATGACACGTCGGCAGGAGCTTGGCGAGCAGCCGGCTGGACGGTGGCGCATCCAGCGAGATCTGGCGCAGAAAGGCCTCGTAGTTGGACCGGGTCTCCGCCGCCGTGAAAGTCACGCCCTGCCGGGCCAGCGTAGTGATGCCGAAGCGCTCACCGAGATGGCAGCTGCTGCACTGTGCGGCGATTGCCGGCTGCACTTGATCGCGCCAGATCGTGAAGCCGGCAGACTCGGCCTCGAATCCATCCGCGAACACCGATTCAGATGGCAGGACCTCGGCGCCACTGCGGCCACTGGCCAGGATCGCGACGATCCAGCAGATCAGATACCTGCCTTACCTGCGACGGAAGAGGTCAGGCCTCATCACCCAGCACTCCATTGCCGCGAGGTCGACAGCCGGAGTCCTCGCTTTTCCACCTGCATCCTGCAGGCGACCAGAACGGCGGCGTGCCAATACGGCACCGGCAGCTGACGCCACAGTCAGTGCCACGCACCATCCGGGCTCGCTCAGAACCTAAGGCCGGCCTGCCGATGGACCGAACACGCCGCGGCCGTGCGCCGGAGCGCTCCGTTCAGGGTGCTCGCGCAGAGAGCGGCGAGCGTCTCGCGTGCCGTGCGATCCGGGAACTCAGTAAGCGGTGCACCGTGCAGACACCCCACTCCGACTCCGGCGAAAGCAAACGGCACAACGGACGCGGGCGCCCGGACGACGGACTACAGCATGCCGGTCTCGAGCCGCGCGACGTCCGACATCATCATGTAGTTCCAGGGCGGATCGAACGTCAGTTCGACATCGACGTCGCCGACGGTCGGAATCGCCTGGAGCTTGGCGCGCACGTCGTCGACAAGGATGTCGCCCATGCCGCAGCCCGGTGCGGTGAGGGTCATGCGCACGCGCACGCCGCGCCGGCCCTGCTCGTCGCGGCTGAGCGTGCATTCGTAGACGAGGCCGAGATCGACAATGTTGACTGGGATCTCCGGATCGAAGCAGGTGCGCAGCTGCTGCCAGACCAGCGCCTCGACGTCCTTGTCGGAAGCGCCCTCGTCGAGCACGAGCGGTGCCGGCGATTCCTTGCCGATGGCATCGGCATCGCTGCCCTGGATGCGGAACAGGTTGCCATCCACGTAGACGGTGAAGCTGCCGCCGAGCGCCTGGGTGATGTAGCCGGTCTCGCCGGCCGGCAACGTCACGGCATCGCCCTGCGGCACCATGACCGCCGGGCAGTCGCGCTCGAACCGGACGGGTTCGGAAGTGTGGCTGTAACCGGTCATCTCGCGAGATCGTTTCCTGGCGGGGGCGGCCCCGTATAAGCAACCTATTATGCGCGACGGCGCTGACGAGGCGATCTTCGTATGCCGCACGTGAAGGCCGCATCGTGAAACGCGCTCGCCGGACGGATTAGCCCGTGCGGCGCAGGCCGGCCGCGCCAAGGCATTCGCCGAGCAGGCGCATCGCGGCTTCGATATCGGCCGGCGGCACGCTCGCATAGCCGAGCAGCAAGCCCTGCTGTGGCGGTACGCCGATAAAGTATGGCGTGATCGGATAGAGGCCGAGACCGCGCTCGGCGGCGAGCGCGATCAGGCGCGTGCAGTCGCCAGCCGAGGCGCTCGGCAGCCACGCGACCAGATGCATGCCGGCGTGCGAATCGGCGACCTCGACCGCAGACCCGGCATGGCGGCAAAGACCGACAAGCATCGCCGCGCGGCGGTGTTTGAGGGTGCGTGCCGCATCACGCAAATGGCGCTCGAAGCCGCCGTCGGCCATGAAGCGCGCCAACGCGTCCTGCTCGATCGCCGGGCAGCCGCGATCGCTCAGCCACTTCGCGGCAAGGAACGCATGGCGCAGACCGGGCGGCATGACGATGTAGCCGAGCCGCAGCGACGGGAACAGGGTCTTCGAGAAGCTGCCGAGATAGAGCACGCGACCATGCCGGTCGAGCGACTTCAGTGCTGCGAGCGGGTGCGCGTCGTAGCGGAATTCGCCGTCGTAGTCGTCCTCGATGATCCATGCGCGTCGCCGCGCAGCGTAATCAAGCAGTTCGAGCCGCCGCGCGAGCGACATCACCGCACCGGACGGGAACTGGTGTGAGGGCGTGACCAGCACGAGCCGCGCCGCAGGCGCCGGCAACCGCGCGACCGCGAGTCCCTCGTCGTCCACCGGCACCGCGAGCACGCGCGCCGCATGCGCCTGGAACACTTTGCGCGCACCCTGGTAATGCGGATTCTCGAGCACCACCGTGTCGCCCGGGTCGAGCAGCACCTGCGCGGTCAGCTGGAAAGCCTGCTGGGTACCGGCGACGATCAGCACGTCCTCCGGCGTGGCGACGATGCCGCGGCGTCGGGCGAGATAGTCGCAGACCTGCTCGCGCAGCCGCACAAGGCCCTGAGGATCGGGGTAATCGAGCTCGGCGTGCGCAGCCGCCTGGGCGAGCTCGCGCCGCCAGGCACTAATCAGCGCCGGATTGGTCAGCGGCAGGCCGTACTGGAGGTTGTAGCGCAGTCCCTTGTGCTGACGTCCCGGAATGATGCGATCCGACACGGCACGCGCGCGCCGCGCATAGCGTGCGGCCGGCCCGGCCGGCGCCGGACGCGGCGTTGCGCGTTCGGCGTGCGCGGTACCGGTCGCGGTGACGTAGCTGCCGGAACCGACCCGGCCATGCAGGAAACCTTCGGCATGCAGCTGCTCGTACGCGGCGAGCACCGTGTTGCGCGACAGCTCCAGCTCCCGCGCGAGCACGCGCGTCGCCGGCAGGCGCGCGCCCGCGGCAACGCGTCCGGCGAGGATCGCGCCCTTCAGGGCACGCGTGAGCTGCGCATACAGCGGCCCCTGGCCGTCGAATTCGAGGTACATCGCGAGTTCCGGATTGGCCCCACGGAGTGTAGCCGGACTGGACCTGTCGTGGGGCCGATCGCCCCCTTAGGCTGGCCTCGACCCGATCCGGCGATCGCCATGAGGAGCCTCCGATGCGCGTGCTGTCCACCCTCGCCCTGCGCGGCCTGCCGACGCCGGCCGGCACGCCGACCGGCGCCACGCCACCACTCCGGCCCGGTGGCATTACGATGCGCGACGCGCCAGACGACGTTCCTGGCGGAGCCCTTTGCGACCAGCGGGTGGTGGCCACGTCGATCACCCGGAGTCTCGTGGCATGAGCAGCAGCGCTCCCCCACGCGATGCCCGGCATCGGGTGAACCGGCACGACGATCGCGCCCGCTACGACCGCGCTACCGTCCACGCGACCCTCGATGCGGGTTGCGTCGCCCATGTCGCCTTCGCGATCGACAGGCAGCCGTTCGTGATCCCGATGCTGTATGGCCGCGACGGCGACGACATCCTGCTGCACGGCTCGATCGCGAGCCGGCTGATGCAGCGCCTGTGCGAGGGCATCGAGGCCTGCCTCGCGGTAACGCACCTCGACGGGCTGGTACTCGCCCGCTCGCATTTCCACCACTCGGCGAACTATCGCTCGGTCGTCTGTTTCGGCACCGCGCGCGCCATTGACGACGTACAGCAGAAGGCCACCGCCCTGGCCCGCTTCGTCGATGCCCTGCTGCCCGGACGCGCGGCCGAGACGCGTCCGTCCGACACCAACGAGCTGGCTGCGACCAGCGTACTGCGCTTCACCATCGTCGAGGCGAGCACGAAACAGCGTCAGGGCGAGGCGGTGGATGCACCGGCCGACCGCGCCCTGCCGGGCTGGGCCGGCGTGCTGCCGGTGTTGAATGCCTACGGCGAGCCATGCCCGAATCGCGACGTGCCGCCGGATACGCCACTGCCGGCCTCGGTGCAGCGCCTGCGCGATCGGCACGGCACCGGTTAGCCCGTCGCCGCGGTCAGTCGTTGAAGCGCAGCTCCTCGCCGCCCGAGAAGCGGATGCGCTTCGGTGTCCACTCGATGGCGAGCGCGGACGCGTCCATGTCGACGTAGGCACGATCCTCAGGCGAGGCAATCCGCTGGGTATTACCGCAGCGGATGTCGGTGGATTCACCGGGCTGCAACAGCGCATCGTGCGTGATGTGGCAGCCGTCAAGAGCGCCGAGTTGCGGGATGTCGCGTTGCGTATGGCGAATCTTGACGTCCGCTACGAACGACTCGATGGTGCGCCGTGACGTGTTGGTGATGTGGTAATGGGTCACCAGCACCGGCGTGTCATCGATGGCGCGCTTCGGCGTCTGCGCCCTGATCCGTTCCAGTTCCGCCGGCGGAATCGTGACTTCTTCGCGCGGCAGGATCTCGCGCCGGGTCAGCTCCACCGCGAGCGCCTCGCGCAGAGGGGCCAGCTTGCCGTCGCGGATCACCTCGCGGACATGCGCCTTGGCATTCGCCTCGCCCATCCGCGCCACGAACCGGCGCTGCAGCTCAATGGCCTCGCCCACGGTGCGCGCGGTGAGCGGCTCGTCCGGATCCGCGAACTTTGCCGGCAGCACGTCACCGCGACTGCGTGCGACATAGCCCTTGACCAGTTCGCGCTCCTCGGCCGGCAGCCTGTCGAGGGACTTCTGAATCGAACTCAGATCGGTCGAGCCAATTGGCAGGCGTGCGCGGTACGGATTGCGCGCGGCCACCGCCACGGCGATGACGAGCAGGATGAGACCAACGATCGCGAGGTCGCGGATAACGTTCATGGACTGACGGCACTCTGGCTGGCTGGAGCGATGGATGTGGGGAGATCTGCCGCCGAGGGCGGCCGTACGGCCCGCCCGGCGGGCCACGATGCCAGGCGCCCCATGCTTGTGGCCTGTCCCGCGGGCGCCCGCACCGGATACGCACCGGGGCCATAGCCCTGGCGCCCCACGCAACGCGTGGATTCTAGCGCTTCAGCCAGCGGCCTTGCGCCGTCATCGACCGGAATGTCCGTCTATATATCGCTTTATGTGGAGTTAATAATTACGATTAAAAATTAAAACTAGCACTCTTGTTAGGGATAGGCCCACGAAGCTTGCGACCATGGTTCGAACGGGGCCGGCAGATCACCTAACACTCATGCGAACGTCTTCGTTCGCATGATCAAATGCTGGGCCTACTTTACGGTTGAGGCTGCTGTGCAAATACCAGATGCCAAGCACATGATGGGTGCAGAGTCTCCACCGACAATAGGCATATAGCAGCCCATGCGGACTGTGTATACGCTGGCTCGCATGCCTCTCACCATCATTGAAAAGCTTGTCTCCCAATATTCGACCCTCCGACTCAATGCGTTTGCCTCTGTCGCGCTCGGGCCTAGCCTGATCAGCAGGGCATCAACGGCAACGGCGACCCTACGCCAGAAAGCGCAATGTGAAGACGTAACCGTCGATGGCGTCCCATTCTTGATCGCCCACTTTTCACACGAGCAGCCTGAGCTGGCGGAGCAGCGGCGTGTGATTGATCACCTCTATGACTGGCGAGCGGCGCTTGTCGTCGTCAGAGGGCGCCACTACTACCCCGGCACGACCGAGATCGCCCATCTACATGAATGGCTCGGCTGTCTGTTAGAGAGCCAAGGAAAGGCTCATGCACCTAGCCAGTGCCTTACCTTACACAGAGAGTTCCCCGAGCCGGCACGCGACACGCATGGGCAGAACGTTCGGGGCGTGACGTCGCCGATCAACAAAACCGCGTCGTTCCATGAGGCTCTCATGCGATCGGAGCTCTACCAGCTTCCATGCCGCTACCTAAAAAGGCAGAAGAACTTGGCGTGATGGCATGCCCGCGGTATGACGCAAACCAACTTAGGCGCATCGAGTAGGCGCCACGCAAACACACGCTACCGCATTGACGAGTAGCAGACCGTGGCCTAGGAGGTTTCTGATTTCGATAAAATAACCACCATGACTGCCTCAGCTTTGTCGTCGGCTTGCGACCGGACCTTCAGGCTCGGCTTCCACGCCGCCGCCGCAGTCAGCGCGGCCAGCGCACACCGGCAATGGATGCGGCCACACGGCGGGACGGGCCGGCGTTGGTCGATCTCCCCAACCCGCCAGACTTCGCCATTACGGATGGCGCAGTCGGTGTAGGTCAGGGAGTCGATGACGGGCAGGAACTGGACGAAGGGGCACGTGCTGGCTCCCTGCTCGATCCTGGCCCGGTCGGCTCGGCGCTTAGCCCCGACCACCACCATCGCGGCGAACATCTCGCCCATGTCCCGGGCCGGGCGGTCGGAATACCGGAGGCCGAAGTCCTCCTGCCAGCGATCGTAGGCTGGCCAGCGCCAACCACCGCCTTCGAACGCCACGACGCACAGCCTCTCGATTGATCCGCCCGCCACGGCTACCGCCCGGATCTCCGCTCGGAGCCTGTCGAGTGCCCCACCCTCCGCTACTACTTCCCTCGCCGCCTCGGCGAATGCTGCATCGAGGAACGCCGCGACCTCCGCGCTCATCGCACGGCCACGCGTCACACTTGCCATAGGTCCATCCCCGGCCAGGCCCCGCCCGCATCGGCAGCCCCGCCATCGCCCCGCTTCCCCTGACAGCTATCCCTCGTCGTTGTTACCTACAGACCTGCGCCCAGCTCTTGTCCATGCCGGCCGTCGTAAGCGGATCCTCGATGGCCACGACGTCCTCCTTCACCACGAAGCGTACCGGCCCGACATGGCGCCCGGCCCGGTCCTTGAACTCGACCATGCCGCAGACGGCCGCGGCTCCGCTGCCTCGGTAGACCCCGGCGCTGGGAAACTGCGCACTGGCCGGATCTGGGAGCTTCTCGCGCGCCTTGGCTTCGGCAGTCGAAACCAGCATCGCGTCTTGCAGGCTGGCCGGCGCCGGCGCACCGGTGCTGCCCTCTCCCGCCTTGGCGATCGCAGGGACCAGTAGGAACAAACCCATGGTGGCCACGCAGGCGCGGCGACTCCAGCGGGATGATTCACTGTTCACGTATGCCACAGACACCTCCACTCCAAGTGATGCCCCCAACGCACTGCACTAGCATGATCCGCACCATTCTCTCGCGTCGCAGACTGGGCATGGACTCGCCGGGTTGCACCATCCGCGCGGACAGGTTTACAGCACAAACGTGCCAAGTTCCACAGCACGACGCAAGTAGGCAGCCTCGACAATTGATTACAAAGGACTTTGCCGACATGTGGTGCAGCTTGGACGCGCCACCAGCCAGCTGAATGAAGTTTTTCGTGGGGCTCGTTCACCCCATTGGACCGTGGGTAGATACCTGTTCGGCAACGGCTTTGATTGAGTCATCGGCTGACCCTCGACGGCCGCCAGACGGCACGCGCCGTCTGGCGGCCTCGAACGTATCCGTGTCGGGATCTGGCTGGCCGGCGCGCCAGGACAAAAGCTCGGCAAACTCGACCCGGGCCCGTCAGGGCGCTGCCATGGCCGCAGCCTGCCGCGAATGGCAGGACTGACGGATCACCGCACATCCCGCACCCCACGACACCCATTCACACCGGATGCCATACCGCCGGGAGCCACACGCAGCACACGCGTCGCGGCGAGTGCGGCAGCGATCGCCTCACCCATGCGGCGGAGCGATCTTCTCGGGCCCGTCGCGCTCGCCTTGCCGCGAGCCGCTCCGGAAAAAAGAACCCCCGCACATGGCAGGGGTTCGATTGCATGGGTTCGACGAGGCGATTCAGTGCTGGCCGGCAGCGGCCTCGAGCGGTTGGGTCGGCGGTGTGCCGGTGGCCGGCACGTCGTCGACGATCGGCAGGTAGACGACGAACTGCTGGGCGTCGTCGGCAACCTTGCCAGGATCGGTCAGCATCTCGTCGTAGAAGCGGTTGACTACGTCGTTGAAATGGAAGCCGTGGGTCATCGCATAGGCCTTCAAGGCCAGGCGTGTCAGCGGCAGGCCGGCCGGGCTGCCGATCCAGGTCGTGAACAACGCCTTGCCGGCATAGCCGGTGCGTGCGCGCACTTCGGCGGTGACGACGAGATTGCCCTTCTTGTCGAGCGTGCCCGGCACCGGATCCGCCGGCTTGGCCGGCTCCTCGGCATTCTGCTCGGCGAGCGTCGGCGGCACGGCCGGGCCGATGGTGAACTCCTTGCCGTCGATCTTGAGCTGATCACCGCTGACCGGCACGGCCACGTCGAACACATAGTTCTCGTCGCCCCACTCGCTGGTCACGATGGTGCGCGGGCCGTCCTGATGGAGGTTCTGCTTCTTCATCACGGCGCCGATCGCGGCGATCGCCTTCTCGGTGGCGGCAGCGACGTCATCCAGCGAGCGTGGCGCCTGGGTCGGCACGACGAGTTGCGGCTTGCCGGCGATGTCGGCGAGGAAGAATTCGTACTTCGTGTAGTCGACGTTCGGAATCGCGGCGAGCAGCGACTGCACGTTCTGCAGGTTCGTCTGGATTTGCGTGGCCGGATCACCGTGCAGGTAGAGGCCCGAATAGCGCGCGATCAGGTCCCAGCCGTAATCGACGTCATAGGCCCAGGTGATGCGCACGATGCGGTTGTTCTTCAGCGGCTCGAGGGTGATCGTGAAGAGCTTGTTCTCGCCCTTCCAGTTGTTGTCGATCTTCCAGACGACTTTCTGATCGACTTCACCCTCGCCGACCTCGTAGTTGCCATCGCCGATCTTCTCGTTCGTGCTCTTCCACGACAGCTTCGCGCCGGGGCCGAACGTGGCGCCTTCGAGGGTGTAGGCGATCTTCGGATCGAGGGCGCGCAGCGAACCCCACTCGTTGAACGTGCGGAAGTTGCTGAACAGGTCGTTGACGTGGCGGATGTTGTGGCTGACTTCCACCGAGCGCTCGATGTGTCCGTGTGCTGGCAGCAGAAGGCCGACCACGACCGCCAGGACGATCACGAGGATCACGGCGACGATAAATTCGAGGATGCGCGTCATTAACAGGGTTCTCCAGGGACAACTCGGCCCGCCGTCCGCATCGGCCGGCGACCCGCAGCAGGGGATTCGGGCGCGGGAGCGCCGCCACGCGCAGGTTCAGACGGTGGACGCAGACACGCCGAGCCGCGGATGGTACTTGCTCCGGCGAGCGAAGGCTATCGTCCTTCCGGCCCAGGTACGGCCGCGACGGGATGGCGGAAAAGCCCGCCGCTCAGGCACTTGTCGCTCAGCGCGGACACCACGCGCCGGCCGCCGAGAGTCCGGGCACGATACGGCCGGAGCGCCGTCGGTTCAGACGATGCCGAGTTCGAAGGCCTTCAGCACGGCTCGGGTGCGGTCGCGCACGCCGAGCTTGGAGAGGATGTTCGAGACGTGGTTCTTGACCGTGCCCTCGGCCACACCCAGCGAATTGGCGATCTCCTTGTTGCTGTAGCCGCCGGCCATCAGGCGCAGGATCTCCGTCTCGCGCTCGGTCAGCGGGTCGGGACGATCAAGGCTCGTGAAATCGTTGTGCATGCGCTCGAGGCCCGACAGCAGCCGCTGCGTGACGACCGGCGCGACCAGCGAACCGCCTGCGGCGACGGTCTTGACCGCGTCCACGAGCTGATCGAGCGAGACGTCCTTGAGCAGATAGCCACGCGCGCCGGCCTTGAGCCCGGCGAGGACGAGCTGGTCGTCGTCGAACGTGGTCAGGATGATGGTCGGCGGCTGATGGCCGCGCTGGGCCAACGCGTTCAATACGTCGATGCCGCTCATGCCGGGCATGCGCAGGTCGAGCAGGACCACGTCGGGTTTCGCCTGCGGGATGAGTTCCACGGCCTGGGCGCCGTCCGCCGCCTCGGCGACGACGCGGATGTCGTCGGTCAATTCGAGCAGGCTGCGGATGCCTTGCCGGACCAGGGTCTGATCGTCGACCAGCAGCACGGAAATCATCGGCACCTCGTGGGCATGGAAATCGGCTCGTTCGCGCAGGATGACAGATGGTACGGATCCGGGCGAGCGACGGACGGCATGCTTGCCGCTGCGCGGTGAGCCTGCCGCCATGGAATGGCTGCCGGGCGACGCGCCGGCATCATGGCCGCGCCTCGAACGGCAGCCAGACATCGAGCGCGAAACCGCGTTCCGCGCCGGTATCGATGGCGAGCCGGCCGCCGAACGGCGCGAGCCGCTCGCGCATGCCGGTCAGGCCGTTGCCGGCGGCGAAGTCCGCCGCACCGCGGCCATCGTCGCGTGCATGGATCGCCACGGCCTGGTCACCGGTATCCTCGAAACGCAGCCACAGGTTCTTCGCACCGGCGTGGCGCACCGCGTTGGTGATGATCTCTTGCGCACAACGCAGCAGCACCTGGGCGCGGCGCGGATCCTCGAGGCTGAAGCGCGGCGGGAGTTCCAGGTGGATGGCGAGCTGCGGCACGCCCTCGACCAGCGAGCGCAGCGCCTGGGTGAGATCGATACGGTCGTCCTCGCGCAGCTGGCTGACCACCTCGCGCACGTCCGAGAGCAGCAGCCGCGCGACGGACTGCGCCTTGCGCACGTGCTCCTGTGCCGGCCCCTGCACGAGATGGCTGGCGACTTCGAGATTCAGGCTCAGCGCGGTCAGATGATGGCCGACGAGATCGTGCAGCTCGCGCGAGATACGCAGACGTTCGGCGATCCGGCTCGATTCGGCGAGCAGCGCGCGGGTCGCCCGCAGTTCGGAGTTCAGGCGGCGCTGCTCGTCGCGCGCCTCGGCCTGCTGCTTGGCGACCAGCGAGGTGACGAAGGTGAAGCCGGAAAAGCCGAGATACAGGCCGCTCTGCAGGATCGCGTCGATCCAGTCGTAGCCCTGCACGCGGTAGATGAACACCGGTACGAGCGTGAAATTCTGCAGAGCCAGCCAGATCAATCCCGCGCGCAGCGGCAGCAGCCATGGCAGCACGCCGGCGATGACCAGGAACAGGATGCCGGAAAGGCCACTGTGACTGGAATAGCTGATCGCGACCGCCGTGGCGTTCACCATCACGAGCCAGAACAGCTTGAGGAAGGACGGACGGCTCGTGCCGAGGCCGCGCGTGACCAGCCAGTAGGCGAGGCCGAAGGCCGTGTAGGAGATCCACCACCCGGCCAGCTCCGCGTCCGCGCGGGCCTCGACCGGCGCGAGACTCTCGCGCAGCAGCGGTATGCCCACGCACAGGAAAGTGAACAGGCCGGCATAGCGCAGCAGCCGGATATGGTTGATCTGCGACCAGAACATGGTACCGATCATAGGACCGCCCGGCGCAGGCCGTAACCGGCCCGGAAGTCACGCCGTGCAGAGCGGACGCCGCCGCGGCCCGCGCCGGCCCTGCCTGCCCGCACCGGCCCCCGCGGCTGCCGCGTCGCGTCATGGCCTCGCCACCGGTCGCATGCGATAATTCACTCCTGGCTCCGCCTGCCGGTGCCCTCCCGCCTTGCCCCTGGAGCAACGAATGGCCATCGCCATCCGCGACGTGCGCGAGCACGAGCTGGATTCGGTCCTCGCGCTGAACAACGCCGCCGGCCCCACGATCCTGCCGCTCGACGCCACCCGCATCCGCTGGTTCTTCGATCATGCCGATTACTTCCGCGTCGCCGATGCGGAAGGCCACATCGCCGGGTTCCTGATCGCCATGCGCGAGAGCGCCGGTTACGACAGCCCGAATTTCGTGTGGTTCCAGCGTCGTCTCGTCCAGTTCCTGTACATCGACCGCATTGTCATCGCGCGGCCATACCGCGGCTCGGGCCTTGGCCGAATCTTCTACGCCGACGTGACGAGCTTCGCCGAGGTGCGCGTGCCGACGCTCGCCTGCGAGGTGTTCCTCGAACCGCGCGACGACGTCTCCGTACTGTTCCACGGCACCTATGGCTTCAAGGAACTCGGCCAGCAGGTGATGCCCGGGCTCGACCGGCGCGTGAGCCTGCTCGCCAAGGAACTGCCGAGTTACGACTTCGTGCGCCGCACCTATCTCGAAGGCCCGACCGGACAACTGCCGGCCCAGCCTTGGCTGGCCACACGCCAGAGCCTCGTCGCACCGCCCCCCGCCCGCGCCGCCGGAGCGCACTGAGCGATGGCGACGCGCGCGAATCGGGCGGCGGTCGACGAACCGGTCGGCGAGCTGAAGTTCGGCCAGGTCGGCATCGCCAACCTGCGGCTCAAGCGCCTGGATGCGGCCGCGCTCGGTGCGGAACTCGCTCAGAAGGTTGAAACCGCACCGCAGTTGTTCCTGCATGCGCCGCTAGTGCTCGATCTCGGCCACCTGCCGAGTCTGCCCGACGCGGACACGGTGCGCGCCCTGTTCGAGGCGATCCGCCGGGCCGGATTCCTGCCGGTCGGCCTCGCCTACGGCACGAGCGAGAACGAGGCGCTGGCCCGGTCGCTCGGCTTGCCGATTTTTGCGAAGTTCCGCGCCGCCTATGAGCGCAGCTCCGACGAGGCGCCGCCGGCTCCGGCCGCCGCACGGCCGGCCGTACCCGCCCAGGCGCCGGCGCGCGAGGAGCCGCCGGCCGCACCGGCCGGTGCGGGTCAGCATCACGCCCAGCCGGTGCGTTCGGGTCAGCAGGTCTATGCGCGTGGCCGAGATCTCACATTGACGGCGACCGTCGGCAACGGCGCGGAAGTCATCGCCGACGGCTCGATCCACGTCTACGCGTCCCTGCGCGGCAAGGCACTGGCCGGCGCACGCGGCGACACGACGGCGCGCATCTATTGCCAGGATTTCCAGGCCGAGCTGGTCTCGATCGCCGGCCGCTACCGCGTGTTCGAGGACATTCCCGCCGACCTGCGCGGCCGGCCGGTGCAGGCCTGGCTGGAGGGCGAGAAGCTCCTGCTGGCGCCGCTGGGCTGATGGCGTCCCGCTCCGCCGACCAGGGAACCATCGCGCGGCGCCCGCCTCCGAACTGCGCTACCTTTCGCGCATCCGGCAACGGCCGGGCTGGCGCGGACCGACCGGAACGGCTGCCGTCGCGCATTACGCATCGAAGCATGGAGAAATCGCCTTGACTGAATTCATCGTCGTCACCTCGGGCAAGGGCGGGGTCGGCAAGACCACGACCAGCGCCTCGGTCGCCGTGGGTCTCGCCCGGCGCGGCAGGAAGGTCGCCGTGATCGACTTCGACGTGGGCCTACGCAACCTCGATCTAATCATGGGTTGTGAGCGGCGCGTGGTGTACGACTTCGTCAACGTCATCCACCAGGAATGCACGCTCAGGCAGGCGCTGATCAAGGACAAGCGCTACGAGAGCCTGCACGTACTGGCCGCCTCGCAGACCCGCGACAAGGATGCACTGACCCGGGAAGGCGTCGAGCGCGTGCTGAACGAGCTGCGCGACGAAGGCTTCGATTATGTGGTCTGCGACTCGCCCGCGGGCATCGAGAAGGGCGCCTTCCTGGCCATGTATTTCGCCGACCGCGCGATCGTCGTGGTCAATCCGGAAGTCTCCTCGGTGCGCGATTCCGATCGCATCCTCGGCCTGCTCGCCTCGAAGACGCGCCGCGCCGAGGCCGGCTCCGCGCCCGTACAGCAACACCTGCTGCTGACGCGCTACAACCCTATCCGCGTCGTCAGCGGCGACATGATGAGCGTGGACGACGTCAGGGAGATCCTCGGCATCGACGTGCTCGGCGTGATTCCTGAGTCCGAAGGCGTGCTGGCCGCATCCAACGCCGGCGTGCCGGTCATCCTCGACGAGGACTCGCTGGCCGGGCAGGCCTACGACGACGCCATCGCCCGACTGCTCGGCGAAGAGCGCCCGATGCGCTTCCTCGATGCGCCGAAAAAGGGACTGTTCTCGCGCCTGTTCGGAGGTTGATATGGGCATCTTCGACTTCCTGCGTTCGCGCCCGAAGAACACGGCCTCGATCGCCAAGGAGCGCCTGCGCATCATCGTGGCCCAGGAACGCAATGCGCGCGGTGGCCCGGACTACCTGCCGCTGCTGCGCCGCGAGCTGCTGGAGGTCATCCGCAAATACGTCAACGTGCCGCCCGAGGCCGTCGGCATCCATGTCGAGCGGGAAGGCGAACACGACGTGCTCGAACTGACCGTGGCCCTGCCGGAGAAGCCCGTCCCGGGCGATGTCGCGCCGGAAAGCGGCACCTGAGCCGCGCCAGAGCAGCTTCCTTCTTTCCAGGATCGAGATCTCGCATGTCGCGTCTGCGCCTGCCTCATCGGGTGCTCGGCTTTGTCGTAATGGGCGTCATCGCCTGGTCGCCGTGCCGGGCGGACTTCAGCGTCGAGGACGTCGA
>CAYYHP010000024.1:0-24034 GCA_964471815.1 uncultured Rhodanobacteraceae bacterium | reverse complement strand
CGTTGATCGGCCACAGCCTCGACGTGCTGCACACCGGCCTGCCGACACTGGCCGTGGTGCACGACGTCTATCCGTTCTGGCCGATTCTGCACCGCGATTTCGGCGACCCGGCCCTGCCCTTCGATGCCGCACAGCGCGCGGCGGACTTGCGCGCCGTGAGCGCGGACTTCGAATTCGCCAACCGCGACGCCATGCACTGGCGGCGTCTGCGCGATGCCACGGCCGCGGCGATGCAGGCGGCCCACGTCACCCTCGTCGCGCCGAGCCGCACGGCGCTCATGAACCTGCTGCGCCTCGCACCGGAACTCGCCGCGCTGCCGCAGGCCGTCGTGCCGCACGGCCTCGCGCCGTGGGCGGAGCCGCCCGCGCCGATCGACCCGCCATCGCGGCCACGCCTGCGGCTGGTCGTGCCGGGCCGCGTGCGGCGCGGCAAGGGCGCCGACCTGCTGCGGGCCGCATTGCCGGGCTTGCGCGAGCAGGCCGAAATCTTTCTGCTCGGGGCCGGTGCCGAGGGCCACGAATTCTTTGGCGAGCGCGACGTGCACGTCCTGCTCGACTACCGTCGCGACGAACTGCCCGGGCTCATCGCGCGCCTGCAGCCAGATGCCGCGCTGCTGCTGCCGACCGTGGCCGAGACGTTCTCGTACACGCTGTCGGAATGCCTGAGCCTCGACCTGCCGGTGATCGGCACGCGCGTCGGCGCACTCGCCGAGCGCCTCATCGATGGCAGCGAGGGATTCCTCGCCGATCCATCGGCAGAGGCCGTGATTGCGACCGTCGCGCGGCTCGCCGCCGATCGCGCCGCACTCGCGCGGGTGCGCGCTGTGTTGCGCCAGCACGCGCCGCGTGACCTCACGACGATGGCGGCTGAGTACCGGGCGCTGCTCGATGCGCGGCCGTGCCGTCCACAAACGCCGAATCCGGCACCGCCGGCACTGCTCGAAAAACTCGCCGAAGCCGACCGGCTGGCCGCCGCGCAGTCTCGCGAGCAGGACCTGCGATCCCGGCTGACTGCCACCGAGAAGAGGCTCGAGGCCCGCACCGAATGGGCGCTCGATCTCGAACGCGAGCGGCGCCGCGCCGTCGCCGCCCTGCGCCGCAGCGAACAGCTCGTCACGGAACGCACGCGCTGGGCCGAGCAGCTGAACGCCGACCTCGACACGCTGCGCGAGCAATTGGACACACTGCGCGAACATCTCGCACAACTCGACATGGAGATCGAGAACGCGTGGCGCGACCGCGACGAGATGCGCCATCAGCGCGACGCGATCCTGCACGAACGCGATCTGATGCTCGGCAGTCTGTCCTGGCGATTGACCCGTCCACTGCGCAGCGCCAAGGTGCGCTGGCGCACGCTGCGCACGCGACTCGCGTTCCAGACGTCGCGTCTCGCGAACCTCGCGCGGCGTGGCCGCGGCAGCCTCGCGCGGCGCGGCGTGATCGGCACCCTGCAGCGCCTGCTGCGCGAGTTCTCGCGTCCCGCCGCGCCGCCGGCGCCGATCGCGAGCGCACCGGGCGACGTCGCGTTCGCGGCGTTCCGCGTGCCAACCAGCGACGCGCCGTGCGTGTCGATCGTGATTCCGGTCTACAACAAGTTTGCCTACACCCAGGCCTGCCTGAAATCGCTCGCCGAACACGCCGGCCGCGTGCCGTTCGAGGTGATCGTGGTCGACGACGGCTCGCGCGACGAGACGCCCGAGCGGCTCGCCGAGATCGACGGCATCCGCGCGATCCACAACGCCGAGAACCTCGGTTTCGTCGGCACCTGCAATGCCGGCGCGGCCGCGGCACGCGGCGAGTTCGTGCTGTTCCTCAACAACGACACGGTGGTCACGCCGGGCTGGCTCGAAGCGCTGGTGTGCTGCTTCGAGGAAGAACCCGACGCCGGCCTGGTCGGCGCGAAGCTCGTCTATCCGGACGGGCGCCTGCAGGAAGCAGGCGGCATCGTGTTCCGCGACGGCTCCGGCTGGAATTACGGCCGCTTCGACGATCCGGCCGATCCACGCTACAACTTCCGGCGCGAGGCCGACTACGTCTCCGGCGCGGCGATCCTGCTGCGTCGTGCACTGTTCGAACGGCTCGGCGGTTTCGACAGCCGCTATGCACCGGCCTACTACGAGGACACCGACCTCGCGTTCGCGGTGCGTGCCGCCGGTTACAAGGTCTATTACGAGCCGCGCGCGACGGTGATCCATTTCGAGGGCATTACCTCGGGCACCGATACCGCGAGCGGCGTGAAGCGCTACCAGGTCGTCAATCGCGAAAAATTCCTCGCCAAATGGCAGGACGCGCTCGCCCCACAGCCGGCACCGATCGACGACGCCCGGGATGCTCCGCGCGCAGCGACGTTCCGTGCGAAGAAGCGCATCCTGATCATCGACGCCTGCACGCCGACGCCGGACCAGGATTCCGGCTCGCTGCGCATGGTCAACCTGATGCGCCTCCTGCGCGCGCTCGGCTGGCAGGTCACGTTCTTCGCCGAGAATCGCGCCTGGGTCGCAGGCTACACCGAGAGGGTGCAGTCGCTCGGCGTGGAAGTGCAGTACCACCCGTGGCTCGCCGACCCGATCGCCTTCTTCCGCCGCCGCGGCGGTGAGTTCGACGCGATCCTGCTCTCGCGTCATTACATCGCGATCAACTACCTCGGCCTCGCGCGCCTGTACGCACCGCGCGCGAAGCTGGTCTTCGACACGGTCGACCTGCACTACCTGCGCGAGCGGCGCGCGGCCGAACTCGCCGGCGATGCCGATCTCGCGCGCCGAGCCGAGGCGACCCGCGCGCAGGAACAGAAGCTGATGCGCGAATGCGACGTCACGCTGGTGGTGAGCCCGGTCGAACAGAAGCTCCTCGCCCAGGAACTGCCGCAGGTGCGTGTCGAGATCCTCTCGAACGTGCACGAGGTCTACGGCTGTCGCCAGCCGTTCGAGGCGCGTCGCGATCTCGTGTTCGTCGGCAGCTTCCAGCATCCGCCGAACGAGGACGCGGTGATCTGGTTCGCACGCGAGATCTTTCCGAAGGTGCGCGAAGCCTTGCCGGACGTACGCTTCCACGTGCTCGGCGGGCCGGTGCCCGAGTCGATCCAGGCCCTCGCCGGCGGCGGCATCGAGGTGCACGGCTTCGTCAGCGATCTCGCACCGTTCATGGACGGTTGCCGCGTCTCCGTCGCGCCGCTGCGCTACGGCGCGGGCGTGAAGGGCAAGGTGAACATGGCGATGAGCTACGGCCTGCCGGTCGTGGCCACGCCGATCGCGGTCGAGGGCATGGCGCTCGAGTCCGAACGCGATGCGCTGGTCGCCGAGGGCCCCGCTGACTACGCCGCGGCCGTCGTGCGCCTCTACCGCGATCCGGACCTGTGGTCACGCCTGTCTGCCGCCGGTCTCGCCAACGTGACGCGGCATTTCAGCTTCGACGCGGCCCAGGCGAATCTCGCGCGCATTCTCGGCTGAGTCTTCCCGGAATCCGCCTCGCACCAACGCGGCAACTGCAGATCGAAGCCTCGTCCGACGACAGATCGATCGGGCCCGGGCAACCGGACGATCGTGCAGCGGCATATGTCACGCCGTTCGCTTGCGGTTGCGATCGGGACGGGCGAGACGCACGGGCACCGCGCGGACGTATGGTCGATGCGCGCCGGCCACGGCGTGCAGAGACTGGCCCACGCCTTCGGCGTGACGCCCGGCGCTCAGGACGCCGCCGGCCTGCGTCGCCACCGTCCGCCGGCGAGTTGCCAGGCATCCTCACCGAGCGGCGCGCCCTGCGGGCCGAAGCGCCGCTCGCGAAACTGCACGCCGCCATCGGCAGCCAGCGCCACGAAGGTGCTGGCGCGCGTGCCATAGGCCTCACCGCGGATGAAGACGCTCGCCAGGAAGCGTTCGCGCTCGAGGCCGATGCCGGTGTCTGGCAGTTCGGCATCGGCGGGCCGGGATTCGTCCGCCAGCAGGGCGAGCAGCCGCTGCGCATCGACGTCGTGATCCGCGAGGCTGGCCTCGACGCCCCCGCGCAGGCGCCTCATCTTCGGCCACGGCGCATCGAGCGGACCGTTGCTCAGCACGTGCAGGCCCGCGGCGAGACGTTGCGCCTGGCGCGTCGGGCCCTCGAAGGACCAGACCGAGCGCCGGTCGCCAACGAGCAGGTTGAACGGTGCGTAGTCGTCGGCCCGCCTCGCGAGCGAGGCGAGCCACGCCTCCGGGGCGGTGGATGCCTGCACGAAGTCGGCGACGAGGACGCCGCGCGAATGCCGGCCCCGTTCGGGCACGCCACGACGCACGTTGGTGACGGCTGCGAAACGCCCATCCGTCGCGAGCGCGAGCCAGCTGCCGCCGGCGACCTCGTCGCGGCCGCCGAGGATGTGACCGGCCTCCGGCCAGGGTGCCGCGGCGACACTCGGCCGCGCATGGAATTCGTCACGGTTGCCGAGCAGCAGCAGCGGCCAGGCGGGCCGGGCTCCGATCGCGACGAGCAGCAGACACATGCGCGCGCTGCCGTCAGGGATTCAGGGCCGCTGCGCGCCGTTCGCGTCGTCCGGCAGGCGCTGCTGCAGTTCGCGCAGGCGCTGTTCGAGCACGCCCAGCCGCGGATTGCCGGCGGCGAGCTTGCGCGCCGCTTCCAGCGCGCGACGCGCCTCGGCCGGCCGGCTTTCGCCGATCCGTGTCTCGGCTTCGTCGAGATAGGCATCGGCGAGACGCGCACGCATGCCGGGCAGCGCCGCATCGCCGGGCGAAAGCTGGGCGAGTGTTTCGACCAGGTCGCGCGCACGGTCTGGCTTGGCCTCGTCGATGGCTCGGGTGAACTGCTCGCGCGCACGCTGCGGCAGGCCCTGAAGGCCGGCCAGCGCCTGTGCGTTGTTGCCGTCGATGGCCAGCGCGGCGCGGTATTTGTCGTAGGCGCATTCGCCCGGCGGCAGCATCAGGCGCCCGGTGGCCGCGGCCTGGTCGGCCTCGGCGATGAGCCGGGTCAGGCGCTGCTGCTGTTCCGGCGTGAGCGCGGCACGGGCGGCGGCAATGTCGCGCTGTTCGCGCACCTCGCGCAGACGGCTGCGCGCGGCGGCGAGCTCGGCCGAGCCCGGCGCGAGCTGGGCGGCCTGATCGAGCAGGCGCTGGGCCGGGTCGGGCTTGTCGTCGTCGAGCGCGGCGTTCGCCTGCACGATCAGCGCTTGGGCGACCTGGCCGAGCCCGGCGCGCGCTTTGGCGTTGCCGGGATCCCTGGCGAGCACGGCCTGAAACTGGGCGAGTGCGTTGTCCTCGCCGTTGCCGACCGCCTTGCCGCTGCGCAGGAGATCCTGCCCGCGGCGAACCCGGGCTTCGAACGCGGTCTGTGCCTCGTCGCGGGCCTTGGCCAGCTCGCCACGCAGCGCCGGGAGCGCGGCATCGGCCGGCAGCGCGCGCGCGAAGTCTTCGGTGCGCGTGGCGGCCTCGTCGAGCTTGCCGGCGGTGATCAGTTCCCGGATCTGGGTCGCAAGCGCGGTGCCGGCCTTCTTCAGGCCGGCCTGGGCCAGCGCATTGCCGGCGTCGGCGGCGAGCACGCGCCCGTACAGATCGACCGCACCGCCTGCTTCGAGCAGCCGGCCCTGGGCAAGCGCCGCATCGGCCTGCCCGAGCAGTTCCTCGACATGCGTCCCCTGCGACTCGGCCTGCTTGAGTTCGGCCTCGCCCTGCTCGACGGCCAGGCCACCGGCGAGCACCCCGCGCGCGTCAGCCAGACGCGCACGGGCCGTCGCGAAATCATGCCGTGCAACCGCCTCGTGAGCCTGGGCGAGCAGCGCCTCGCCGACCCGGCGCAGGCCGGCACGCGCGATCTCGTTGTCCGGGTCGATGCGCCGCGCGGCCTCGAACAGTTCGCGCGCGCTGTCGCCCGTCGTGCCGGTCAGCCGGTTCGCGGCGAGCGCGGTGTCGCCGCGCGCGAGCAGATCGTTGAGTTCCGTATCCGGCAGCAGGGCACGCAGGCGGTCCTGATGCCGCCAGGCGAGCGCACCGCCGAGACCGAGGACGGTCACGATGGCAGCGAGGAAGATCCAGCGCCCCACGCCACCGGGCTTGCGTGCCGGCGTGCGCGCCGACTGACGCGGACGCTCGGCGGCGGTGGCGATGTCGTCGAGCCGGCCGAGACTCGGCTCGGCACGATGCCGCTCGGCGGCCAAGGCCGGCATGACCGCCGTCACCGGCCCACGCGGCTTCGGCGCCGCTGCCGCGGCCGGCGCGAGACCGGGCAATTCGCCCCGCTGGATGCGCCGTTCGACCTCTTCGATCGCCGCGACCACGGCGTTGCCGTCCTGGAAACGCTCGTCGGGATTCTTCGCCAGCAGCTTGTCGAGCAGCGGCTGCAGCGGCGCGAGCGCGGCGGGCAGCTGCGGCAGCGGCTGTGTGATGTGCATGATGCCGACGGCCAGCGAGTCCTCGGCGTGGTACGGCACGCGCCCGACCAGGAGCTCGTAGAGCACGATGCCGAGGCTGTAGAGATCCGATCGGCCGTCGAGCGGTTTGCCGCGCGCCTGTTCGGGGCTCATGTAGTGCGGCGTGCCGACCACCGAGCCGGTGCGCGTCATGCGCGTCGCCGAATCGTTCGCGCGGGCGATGCCGAAATCGGTCAGCGCCGCGGTGCCGTCCTCGCGCAGCAGGATGTTGTCCGGCTTGACGTCGCGATGCACGAAGCCCTTCGCGTTGGCGTAGGCCAGCGCGCTGGCGATCTCGCGTACCACGCGCAGCGCGAAGGCCACGTCGCGCTTGCCGCCGTCATGGCCCAGCGCCGCGCCGCCCGGCACGTATTCCATCGCGATGTAGAAATAGTCGCCCTGGCGACCGACATCGTGGATGCCGACCACGTGCGGATGGCGCAGCTTGGCGGCGATGCGCGCCTCGCGCAGGAAGCGCTCGCCGAAGGTTTCGTCGGCGAGCAGGGTCGGCGACATCACCTTGAGCGCCACTTCGCGGTCGACCGATTCCTGGATCGCCAGGTACACCGTGGCCATGCCGCCGCGTCCGAGCTGGCGCAACACGCGGTATCCGGGAATCTCGATCATGCGGGGCTTAAGGTCCGGAAATGCCGCAGGAATGCGGCCTTGCGCATCGAAGCATAGCATGCCCCCATGACCGCCCGCGGCTCACACCAGCCGGCGCGCCTCGATGACGTTGGGCACACCGGAGAGCCGCCCGAGCAGGGTCGAGAGCTGACCGAAGTCGGTCACGCGCACCACGTACTGCATGCTCGCGAGTCCGGACACCGGATCGACGCGCGTGTTCACGGCCAGGAGATGCACGTTCGCCGCGGCGATGACGTTGGCGATGTCCTTGTGCAGCCACTTGCGGTCGTAGCCCTTGATCAGGATGTCGACCTCGTAGGCCTGTTCGCTGCGGCCGCCCCAATGCACCTCGATCACGCGCTCCGGCGCCGTATCGCGCAGATGGGCGAGACTCACGCAATCGGCACGGTGCACGCTGACGCCGCGGCCGCGCGTGATGTAACCGAGCACCGGATCGCCGGGCAGCGGCTGACAGCAGCGCGCGAGCTGGGTCAGCAGGTTGCCGATGCCCTCGATGGTCACGCCTTCCCGAGCAGCGCCGGACTTCGGCGGCTTGACCGCCAGCGGCGGCGCCTCGTCGGGCCTGGGCGGTGCGGCGATCTCGTGCAGCGCGCGCGCGAGCTGGGCCGGACCGACGTCGCCCAGAGCCAGCGCGGTCAGCAGCTCGTCCATGGACTTGAGCTGGAAGCGCGCCGGCAGCGTGTCGAGATCGGGCGTGCCGAGCGCGAGCCGCTTGACCTCGCGGTCGAGGAGCGCGCGACCGGCCGCCACGTTCGCGGCATGGTCGGCGCGCTTGAACCAGGCGCGCACCTTGTCGCGCGCGCGATGGGTGTTCAGATAGCCATGCTGCGGACTCAGCCAGTCCCGCTTCGGCGCCGCCTCCTTGGCGGTGAGGATCTCGACGTGGTCGCCGCTGGCCGGCTGGAAGCCGAGCGGTACGATGCGGCCGTTGACCTTTGCCCCGCGGCAGCGGTGGCCGACGTCGGTATGCACGTGATAGGCGAAGTCGAGCACCGTCGCGCCATGCGGCAGATCCATCACCTCGCCGCGCGGGGTGAGCAGGTAGACACGGTCTTCGATCAGGTCGGCGCGGAAGCCGGCGAGCAGCGCGGCATCGTCCTCCAGCGCATCCTTGACCTCGAGCAGCTGGCGCATCCAGGCAATCTTGCGCTCGAAATGCGCATCGGCGCCGCCGCCTTCCTTGTAGCGCCAGTGCGCGGCGACGCCGAGCTCGGCATGCGCATGCATGTCGTGACTGCGGATCTGCACCTCGAGCGTCTTGCCTTCGGGGCCGACGACCGCGGTATGCAGCGACTGGTAGTTGTTGCCCTTCGGCCGCGCGATATAGTCGTCGAATTCGCTCGGCAGCGGCGGCCAGAGCGTATGCACGACGCCGAGCGCGGCATAGCAGGCCGGCACGTCGGCGACCAGGATGCGCAGCGCGCGGATGTCATAGAGCGCGTCGAAGTCGCCGCCCTTGCGCTGCATCTTTTTCCAGATCGAGTAGATGTGCTTGGGCCGGCCGGCCACCTCGCCAGCTACGCCCGCCTCGGCGAGTGCCCGACGCAGCGCCTCCTTGGCCTGCTCGATGTAGCGCTCGCGGTCGTCGCGGCGCTCGTCGAGCAGGCGCGCGATGCGCTTGTAGGTATCCGGCTGCGAGTGACGGAAGGCGAGATCCTCCAGCTCCCACTTCAGCTGCCAGATGCCGAGCCGATTCGCCAACGGCGCGTGGATGTCCGCACTCAGACGCGCAAGTTCGCGACGTGCATCCTCGGGCAGACTCGCCGCCGCGCGCAGGCGAGCGAGCTGCCGGGCGAGCAGGATGAACACCACGCGCAGATCGCGCACGATCGCGAGCAGGAGCCGACGTAGCCCTTCTGCCGAGCCGCCGTGGCTGCGCTGTGCATACAGCGACCACACCTTGCTCGCCGCGCGCTGACCTTCGATCAGGCTGCGCAGGCGCTCCGCGCCCGGATCGCTACCGGCCGCAGGTTGGTCGGCACCGGCCTCGGCGAGCTCGAACCGGATCGTCGCGGCCAGGGTTTCGTCATCGAGGCCGAGCCGGTCGAGCAGGTCGAGCGTTTCGGCGAGTTCGGCCTCCCGTGCCGCAAACGAGCCGGCGAGCGCGGAATCCGCCGCCGTACGGTGCGCATCGTCGAGCGCCGCCGCGAGCACCACAGCCGGTGGCGCTCGCTGGACACGCTGCTCGGCCCAGTCGGTCAGCTTGAGAGGTGTGTCGCCGCGTTTCACGGCTCGATTTTAGCCTTCACACAAAGGATTCCAGCGTCCCCAGAAACGAAAACCCCGGCCTGGACCGGGGTTCGTCGAATCACGTGCGAGGCGTCGGCGGCGAGCGATCAATTGACGCTCGATTGCGTGACCACGATGCGGAACTGCGCGCTCTTGGCCTGCGCCACCTGGCCCGCCGGGAAGCCTGCATCCTGGACCACCACCGTGCAGGTCGCCGAACCGGTGTTGACCTGGTTCAGGCCGAAATCGAGCGTATAGGCACTCGCCGGGCCATTCGGCGACAGGGTCGGACGACCGCTGTAGGGCTGGAAGATTTCCGCTGAACCGTAATCGGCCACACAGGCGATGTTGCCGCTCGGACCGGTCGAGGTATCCGGCACGAATGCGACGGCCTGCGAGCCCAGCTCGTCGGCCGCATCGGCCGGGCCGGCGACGACATTGGTCAGGAACGCGCTGACCGAACTCTTGCCGTTCGGGCCGTTGGTCACCTTCGACAGCGAGTTGAGGGCGTTGCCGCCACACGCCTGCGAGAGATTGTCGAGCACGCAGGTCAGGGTCGGAATGTTGTCGGATGCGTCCGGCGGCGCAATGTTGGAGATCTGGAAGTCCGGCGGATCGTTGTCCTGGCTCGCCACATGCAGCGGCAGTGTCGCGGTGGTGTGCTGGCCGCGCGGATCGACGGCATCGATCAGCACGCTCGCATGGACGCCGCCCGCATAAGTGCCGCTGACGGTGTCGGTGGCGAAGTTCGCGCTCGGCGTGGCGATGCTGAACGTGCAGGTGCGCACGACGGCAGCGGCCTGCGGCGTGGTGCTGCCACAATCGACCGTGACCGGCACCTGCGTGCCGTTGAAATCGACGGTCACGCTCGAGCCGAGCAGGTTGCCGGTGGATTCGCCGGTATCGTCGTTCAGCGTGAAGCTGGCGTTGATCGGCGTGCCGCCTTCAACCAGCCCGCCGAGGTTCGTCTGACTGGTGTTGATGGTCGGCGGGAAGTCTGAGGCTGCCGAAACCGGCGGCGACGTTGTTGTCCAGCCGCTCCTCGGCGATGCTCTCGGGAACGAACAGCGCTGCGATGACCGCGAAGCTGCCCGATGTCGGGAGCACGGTGTTCGACGAGACGGTCTGGCGCAGCACGATGAAGCGCTTGGCATAGGACTGACCAGCCGCCAGAGTGATCGTCTTGATCAGGGCGGTGGAGTTGGTAATGCCGGGGCAACTTGTCGTGCCCGGGTTCGTCTCGCACCAGTTGACCACCGCCGGGTTGAACAGGGTCTTGTCGAAGCCGTCGCGCAGCTGGAACTGCGTGGCGCCGGCGACCGTCGGCACACTCACGTCGAGGTAGTACTTGTAGACGTAGTTATTGCCCTCGTTGGGCAGTTCGACCACGCGCAGCGTCACGGCGCTGTCGTAAGCCGGCGTATCGAAGCTGCTCATGAACAGGTCACGGGTCGGCTTGCGCACGCCGGCGGGCGACACGGCATAGCAGACCAGGCTGCCGTCGCCTTCGATCTTGAATCCGGGCTGCGCAGTCGCGTAGTTCAGCTTGGCGACGCCCGAAAAGGTCTGGGTTAGATTTCCCGCGACGTCGTAGTTGCCGAAAAGCAGGTTCCCGTAGACCGGCTTCTGCGAAATCGTGGTCTGTGCCGTGCCGACCGAGCCGCACAGCAGCGGCGAGGACAAGTTCAGCGTGGCCAGGGAACTCGCATAGGTGTAACCGGTGACCTGGATGACGTCCTCATCCTCGAATACCAGCGGGAACGTCCCGGCCGCGGCAAGCAGGGGACTGGCGCAGCCGCCGAGGATGAGCGCCATTCGCAGGCCACACGCCAGACGGGGAAATTCAGTCATCGACCGGGTATCCTGAAGTTCGGTGAATCGGTTCGGCCAGTTTCGTCGGTCATGCAACGTGCCGGCGCGGTGAGGGACAATCAAGCGGTGTGCCAGTAGCAGCGCCTGGATCCGGACGTCGTCCCCGCTGCCTCACTCATCGGACAGAAGTATAGGCACAGCCTCAGGAACCGGTGTTAAATCACGGTTACCCGTCGTTTTTTCGCCGACGGAGGGTGTCCGCGGCGATCCGCCGAGCGACGTTCCCGCTACAATCACGGCCTGGCCCAGCCATGATGGCGGGGCGTGAGGCCGATCGAGGTGATGCATGGCAAAGCGTTGGGTGATGGTTCTCCTGGCGATCCTGGCGGGCATTGATATCGCGGCGGCGGCCGGATTCTCCTCGCTCGAGGAACGCATGTCGCAAGCCGATTTCCATGCCGCCGGCCTGGACAAGCTGAGCCCGGATGAACTCGCCAAGCTGAACGACTGGTTGCGCAGCCATGGTTCGAGCGGCGAGGCCACGGTCGCCGGCAGCAGCGCGCATCCGGTGTTCTACCCGGATGAGTCGGCGCGCGAGACCGTCGAGGCGCATATCGTCGGCCGGTTCGCCGGCTGGCACGGCAAGACCCAGTTCACGCTCGACAACGGTCAGGTCTGGCAACAGGCCGAGTCCGGCAGCGGTGGCGACGTCAGTCTCGACGGCCCGGCCGTGCGCATTAAGCCGATGATGCTCGGCTCGTGGCTGATGAACGTCGAGGGCTGCGGCTGCAGCGTCCGCGTCAAGCGCGTGAAGTGATCCGGGCGCGGCGCCCGGAGGATTCCACCGGGCGCCGCCGACCTTTACGCTCAGGCCGTCGCGCGTGTATTCCGCACGGCCTCGATCGCCTTCTGCAGGCGCTTGGGTGAGACCGGCTCCGGCGTCTTCAGCTCCTGCGCGAACAGCGACACGCGCAGTTCCTCGATCAGCCAGCGCAGCTCGTCGAGTTCCGGTGCGCCGGCGCCGCGCTCGGCTTCGAGCTTGAGGTATTCCCGCCAGTAGCCCTGCACGGTGAGCAGACGCGCCTGGTCGCGCACAGGATCGTGGCGCAGGCGTTCGGCACGCAGGCGCATCGCGCGCAGGTAGCGCGGGAAGTTCTGCAGGCGCGTTTTGGGCACCGTGCGCACGAAGCCCGGATGGATCAGGCCATTGAGCTGCGCACGCAGATCATCGTAATTGGCACGTGCGAAGCCGATCAGCGGCGGCACCAGCCACGGCGTGAGCTCGGCATAGGCCGTGAGCACCTCCTCGACGAGGCCGAGCCACTGCACGGCGGTCGGAAACCAGAGACGGTCGAGATCGGCCGCGACCCGCTCGAAAGCGGGCCGATCACGCGGATCGAGCTCCGCTGCGGCCAGGAGCTCGGCCAGCGCGGCCTCGGTGAGGTCCTCGCGCAACGACTCGACGCTGGCGATGCCCGCGTACTTCAGGGCGAGCGCGTGATTGATCGGCAGCTGACGGCGCACCTGTTTCCGGCGCTCGGCGAGCGCGCGCCGCAGCAACCGCTCGACGCCGCGCCGATGTTGTGCCTGTGCCTCGTCGCGCCGCTCGAACACGCGCAACGCGACGCTCTCGCCGAGATCGACCAGCGCCGGCCAGGCGCTCAGCCCCGCCTGACCGACGACCTGCTCGGGAATCGTGTCGAAATCGAAGGTAGTCACGTCCTCGCGGGTCAACTCGGCATCGGCGTGGCGCGAGAACGCCTGACGCGCAGCACCGCTCCACTCGGCCTGGATCGAGGAAAGATCGCGTCCCTGGGTCAGCGTACGACCCTGTTCGTCGAATACGCGGAAGTGCATGGACAGATGCACGGGCAGGACGATGCCGGCGAAATCCGCCGCGCTCACCGCCACCCCAGTGACGCGGGCGAGATAGCCGGCCAAAGCCCGGGCGAGCGGCTCGTCGCGCGGCGCCTCGGCCTCGGCGAAGGCGCGTGCGAAATCCGGTGCCGGCACGAAATTGCGACGCAAGGCCTTCGGCAGGCCGCGGATCAGCTCCGCGACCTTCTCGGCGAGCAAGCCCGGCACGAGCCATTCGCAGCGCGCGGCGGGCACGGCGTTCACGAAGGCCAGTGGCAGCTGCAGGCTCACGCCATCGGCCGAGTCGCCCGGCACGAAGCGATACTCGAGCCGGAAACGCTGACCGCCGAACTCGATGCGGGCCGGGAAATCCTCGGCGGTGACGCCCGGCGTCGCGGCGAGCACATCGGCAAGCGACCAGCGCAATGCAGCCTGTTCGGCCGGCCTGGCTCGACGGTACCAGGCATCGAGCGCGGCCGTGGTGTTGATCTCCACGGACAGCTTGCCGGCGAAGAATGCCGCGAGGGCTTCCTCGTCCTTCACGAGACCCTGGCGACGCTGCTTGGCCTCGAGCTCATGCGCCTCGGCGAGCACGCGCGCATTCGCACGCACGAAGTCCCCGCGGCAGTCGATGTCGCCGCGCACCAGCGCTTCGCGCACGAACACGGTATGCGCGAGTGCCGGATCCTGCCGGCCGAACGGCACGACGCGGCGCTCGACGAGCGTGAGGCCGAACAGCGTGACCTGCTCGAAGGCCAGCACCGCGCCACGCTGGCGCGACCAGTGCGGCTCGCGCCAGCTGCGCTTGACGAGATGCGCGGCCTGCTGCTCGATCCATTCTGGCTCGACCCGGGCGCACAGCAGGCCGTACACCTTCTGCAGGTCGAGGATCTGCCCGGCGAGCACCCAGGCCGGCGGTGCCTTCGCGACTGCCGAGCCGGGAAAGATCTGGAAGCGGCGCTCGCGCGTGCTGCGGTACTGGCCGCGCTCGTCCTTCATGCCGGCCTGGGTCGGCCAGCCGGCAAGCAGGCTGCGGTGGATCGCCTCGTAGGACGCGGCCTCCACCACGCCCGCCGGTGCCGTTCCGGATCCCGTCCCGGGCTGTGTCGAGTCGCGGGCCGACGCCGCCTCACCGCTCTTGCGTGCGCGGGGCTGCGACGCGTCTCGCGACGCCGCCGGCTTGCCGGCCGCGTCCTTGGCCTCGGGCGGGACCGGTGTGGCGAGCCAGCCCAGCTCGTCGACGATCAATAACAGCTGCCGGTGCAGTTCGCGCCATTCGCGCATGCGCAGGAAAGCGAGGAAGCGCCCCTGACACCAGTCGCGCAACTGCGACTGCGTACTCTCCTCGTGGGCGGCCTGATAAGCCGACCAGAGGCGCAACACGCCGATGAAGTCCGACTTCGGATCGGCGAATTCGGCATGCGCCTGATCGGCGGCCTGGCGCGCCTCGGCGGGCCGCTCGCGCGGATCCTGGATGCTCAGGAACGCAGCAAGTACGAGCATCTCGCGCAACGCGCCGAGGCTCTGTGCCTCGACCAGCATGCGTCCAAGCGCGACGTCGATCGGCAGCCTGACGAGCGTGCGACCGACGTCGGTGAGCCGGCGCCCGGCGTCGATCGCGCCGAGCTCGGCGAGTCGTCTGTAACCATCGGCGATCGCGCGCTCGTTCGGCGGTTCGACGAACGGGAAGTCCGCCGCGTCGCCGAGATCGAGGCTCAGCATGCGCAGAATCACGCCGGCCAGCGACGAGCGCAGGATTTCCGGATCGGTGTAGGCCGCACGCCGCGCGTAATCATCCTCGGCATAGAGCCGGTAGCAGATGCCCGGCCCGACGCGACCGCAACGCCCCTTGCGCTGTTCGGCCGCGGCACGCGAGATCGACTCGATATGCAGGCGATCGAGCTGACTGCGCGGCGAATAGCGCTTCACACGTGCGAGGCCGGTGTCGATCACATAACGGATGCGCGGCACGGTCAGCGAAGTCTCGGCCACGTTGGTCGCGAGCACGAGACGCCGCGCCGGCCCGGGCCGGAACACGCGATCCTGATCGACCGCAGACAGCCGCGCGTACAGCGCGAGCACCTCGGTTTCGCGGTATTTGCGCCGTGCGAGCGCGAGATGGGCATCGCGGATCTCGCGCTCACCGGGCATGAATACCAGCACGTCGCCACGCGGATCGGCGTGCGTGATCTCGTCCACCGCAGCAACGACCTGCTCGGCGAGGCTCGTCTCGCCGCGCTCGGGCGGCGGGCGCCAGCGGACTTCGACCGGGTGGCCACGTCCTTCGACCTCGATCACCGGTGCGTCGCCGAAATGCGCCGCGAATCGCGCGGTGTCGAGCGTGGCCGAGGTGACGATGAGTTTCAGATCGCGTCGTTTCGCAAGCAGGCGCTTCAGGTAGCCGAGCAGGAAATCGATGTTGAGGCTGCGCTCGTGGGCCTCGTCGAGAATGATCGTGTCGTAGGCCGACAGCCACGGATCGCCTTGCGTCTCGGCGAGCAAGATGCCATCGGTCATGAACTTGACGAGCGCATCCTCGCCGGCCTGATCGCTGAAGCGCACCTGGAAACCGACGACATCGCCGATCGTGCTGCCGAGCTCCTCGGCCACGCGTCGCGCAACGCTGCGCGCAGCGATGCGGCGCGGCTGCGTGCAGCCGATCAGGCCGGCCGTACCGCGGCCCGCCGCAAGGCACAGCTTCGGCAGTTGCGTGGTCTTGCCCGAGCCGGTCTCGCCGGCCAGCACCAGCACTTGATGGTCGCGGATCTGCTCGACGATACGCTCGGCATGACGCGCGATCGGCAAGGCCTCGTCAATGCGGATCGCGGGCACGCGGGCGGCGCGCGCCTGGCGACGCCCGCAGGACGTCTCGATCTCGGCAGCCAGCGCAGCGATCCGTGCCGGACCGGCACCGGCTGAGAGCTTGCGCCAGCGACCGATGAGTCGCCCGCGATCGCGGCTCATCGCCCGATCGATCGCCTGTCGCAGTCGCTGCAGCTCGTCCATCCCGATCCCGTGTTTACGCCACCCGCGCGGCCTGGCGCCGGCAGGGCGACGATCATAGCGGCGCGCTATCGCTGCGATCCGCCGAATTCATTTTTTCTCAACGCGGCGGCCGGCTATGGTGGGCCCACCGCGAGGAGGAACCCATCATGAGCATCGACATCGGCATCACCCGTGAGGACCGCGAAGCGATCGCCACTGGTCTGTCGCGCCTGCTGGCCGACACCTACACGCTGTACCTCAAGACGCATGGTTTCCACTGGAACGTGACCGGCCCGATGTTCAACACCCTGCACCTGATGTTCGAGACGCAGTACAACCAGCTCTGGACCGCGCTCGATGCGATTGCCGAGCGCATCCGCGCGCTCGATCAGGTGGCGCCGGGCTCGGGTGCGCAATTCGCGGCTCTTTCTTCGATCCGCGAGGAAACCGGGGTACCGGGCTGGAAGGACATGGTCCAGCAACTCGTCGAAGGTCACGAAACGGCCGCACGCACCGCGCGTGAAGCCTTCCGCCTCGCCGAACGCGCCAGCGACCAACCGACCGCCGACCTCGTCACGCAGCGCATGCAGGAGCACGAGAAGAGTGCGTGGATGCTGCGTTCGCTGCTGGCCTGAAGCGAAACAGGCCGCGTATCGGCGTCATCGACACAGCGCTGCACGCATCCATGCATTGACGTACGGCCCGTGCGGTGGCGTTCATCCACGGGACGCGGCGGTGTGCTGCATCGATCCGACTTGGTGGGCCGTGCTGGATTCGAACCAGCGACCAACGGATTAAAAGTCCGCTGCTCTACCGACTGAGCTAACGGCCCGTACGGGGCCAGGGCTGGCCGGATGCGGGGGACGCGAAGTGTAGGCGCTCATCCCGGGCCAAACAAGCAAACGCCTTGCGCCATGCGATGCCAGAACGCACCCGGCCGCCACGCGTGGATCAGCGGTAACGCGTGGGATCCGGCACGCCGGCCTCGTGGAAGCCTTGCGCGCGCAGACGGCAGGCATCGCAGCGACCGCAGGCCCGACCCTCCTCGTCTGCCTGGTAGCACGAGACCGTCGCGGCGAAATCGACGCCGAGCTGCAGGCCTTCGCGCACGATCTCAGCCTTGCTGAGATCGATCAGAGGGGCGCGCACCTCGATGGCCGCCCCTTCGACGCCCGCCTTGGTGGCGAGCCGCGCGAGCTGGCCGAAGGCACGGATGTATTCCGGGCGGCAGTCCGGATAACCGGAGTAGTCCACGGCGTTGACGCCGCAGAAGATGTCGTTCGCGCCGAGCACTTCGGCCCAGCCGAGCGCGACGGACAGCATGATGGTGTTGCGCGCCGGGACATAGGTGACCGGAATGCCGGTACCACCTTGCTCGGGCACCGCGAGATCGCTCGTGAGTGCCGAACCGCCGATGCTACGCAGATCGACCTGCACAACCTTGTGCTCGACGGCGCCGGCCTGCGCGGCCACGCGCGCAGCGGCCGCGAGTTCGGCGGCATGGCGCTGACCATAGGCCATGCTGAGGGCATGGCAGACGAAGCCCTCGTCGCGTGCGATGGCGAGGGTGACGGCTGAATCCATGCCGCCGGATACCAGTACTACGGCGTGTCTCTTCATGACGGGTCGTCGTCGGCTCGGAATTCGTGCGGCGCCGGATCAGTGCCCCGGAACGTCGCCCCACAGGAGTTTATGGAGCTGGAGCTGAAAGCGCACGGGCAGACGATCGGCGAGGATCCACTCGGCGAGTTCGCGCGGCGCGAGCCGGCCATGTACCGGCGAGAACAGCACCTGACAGCGCGCGGCCAGCATGTACTCGCGCAGCCGGGCCACGGCCCAGTCGTAGTCGATGCGGTCCGCGATCACGATCTTGACCTGATCGTGGGGCCGGAGGTGGTCGAGATTCGCCCAGCGGTTGCGGGCGACCTCGCCAGAACCTGGCGCCTTGAGATCGACGACCTTGCGCACGCGCGCATCGACCGCGGCGACGTCGATCGCCCCCGATGTTTCCAGCGACACCTCATAGCCTTCGTCGCAAAGCCGTTCGAGCAGGGTGAGGCAACGCTTCTGGGCGAGCGGCTCGCCGCCGGTCACGCAGACGTGCCGCGTAGCGAAGGCCTGCACGGCAGCGACGATCTCGTTGATGGAGCGCCAGTCGCCGCCGTGGAACGCATAGGCCGTATCGCACCAGACGCAACGCAGCGGGCAGCCGGTCAGGCGCACGAACACCGTCGGCCAGCCGATCGCGTCGGCCTCGCCCTGCAGCGAATGGAAGATCTCGGTGATGCGCAGCCGGTCGGCGGCGGAATCGGAAGCGGAGGAATGCATGCGGGCTGCCCCGACCAGCGCAGGCGCGGTCCGGCCGCGCCATCGAGGATCAGTGCTTGCCTTCGAGCTTCAGGGCGCGCAGACGGCCCTGGGCGAGGCGTGCGACGGAGGTGTCCGGATACTTCTTGACGACCTGGGTCAGCGTGGCCTCAGCGGCATCCCATTGCTTCATCTCGTACTGGCAATAGCCGAGCTTGAGCAGGGCATCCGGCGCCTTCTGGCTGTCCGGATACTGCTTGAGCAGCACCTGGAAGCTCTCGATCGCGAGGCGGTAGTTCTGGGTGACGTAGTACGACTCACCGAGCCAGTAATGGGCGTTCGGGATGAGCTCGCTCTTGGGATACTTGTCGATGAATGCCTCAAAGCGCCGCGCGGACTCGGCGTAGCGGCCATCTTTCAGCGCATTAATGGCGTCGTCGTAGGCGGCTTTCTCGGCAGCCGGGTCGATCCGCGGCGCAGGCGGTTCGGCATGCGGCGGAACCCGCGTGGGCTCTGCACCGGCATCGGCATGCGCGGAGGATTCGTTCGGCGAGGACGCGCCATCCGCGCCGGATCCGCCGGCGGGCGCGCCGAGCTGGATGTCCTCGAGCTGACCGTTGTTCGCGGCGCCCGGTGCGGCGCTGCCGGGCCGGCCTTCGAGCCGTGACAGGCGCGAATCGAGGTCGATGTATTGCTGCTTGTTGCGCTCCTGGGCCTGGTCGAGCTGATGGCGGAGTTCCTCCACCTGGCCCTGGAGCTGCTGCACCTGCGACTGCAGTGCCTGGATCTGGTTGACCAGTTCGATATTGCCCTGGTTCGCTTCGGCCTGCTGCTCGAGCCGGGCGACGCGCTCGGCGAGGCTAATGCGCTGGGCACGGGCCGCCATCGGCAGAGCGGCGGTGGCCACGAGGGCCACCGCCACCGCGAAGCGTGCACCGGATCTGGCGTGCAGGTTCCGCATCTTCACGTCGCTTACTTCACCGTGTAGACGATTTCCACGCGGCGGTTCTTCGACCAGCAGGACTCGCCATGCTCCTTGCACACCGGGCGCTCCTCGCCGTAGCTGACGACGTTGAGCTGGCTCGAGCCGGCGCCGGCGGCCACGAGGGCGCTCTGCACGGCATTGCCACGGCGCTCGCCGAGGCCGAGGTTGTACTCGCGGGTGCCACGCTCGTCGGCGTTGCCCTCGAGGCTCACGCGCGCATCCGGGAACTGACGCAGATACTCGGCGTGACAGGCGATCTGGGCCTGGAATTCGCCCTTGATCTCGGACTTGTCGAAATCGAAGTAGACGACGCGCTGACGCAGGCACGGATCGGTCTCGAGGCTGTCACGGGTGTACTTGCCGCCCTTGGCGGGCTCGGCGTGGGTCGAGCGGGCCGGCTCGGTCGGCTTGTCGGTCGGCTTGACTTTCTTGGCGCATGCGGCGACACCCACACAGAGCAGGGCGGCAATGGCAACACGAATCGGGTGGTTCATGGTGTGTTTCCCTCGGGTGGTTCAGAGCACGGTTACAAAGTGACAGTAGTGTTCGCCGGCGGACCGGCGTCGTTTTTCTAGCGCTGGCGGAAGGGGCCCCAGGCGGGTTCTCTCACGTCACCATCGGCGAGCACGAGCCGCTGACGCACCCGTCCATCTGCCGAGACAGCGTACAACACGCCTTTGGGTCCTTCCGTTGCGGCGTACAGCAACATGCTTCCATTCGGCGCGAAGCTGGGCGATTCGTCCACGCTGCCAGGCGAAACGGAACTCACCTGACCGCCGCCACGGCTACGGTCCAAAACCGCAATACGATACACGTTTCCGCTGCCCTGCGCCATAGCTATCTTGTTGCCGTCGAAGGAAATCGAGGCGCGCGCGTTGTATTCGCCTTGGAACGTGACACGGGCCGCATCACCCCCCGTGGCGGGCACCTGATAGAGCTGCGGTTTGCCCGAGCGGTCCGAAGTGAAGATCAGACTCTGGCCGTCCGGCGTCCAGGTCGCTTCGGTGTCGATCGCGAAGTGGTTGGTCAGGCGGGTCAGCGCCTTGCTGCCGAGGTCCATGACGAAGATCTCGGGGTTGCCGACGTAGGACAGGGTCAGGGCCAGGCGCGAGCCGTCCGGCGAGAACGCGGGCGCGCCGTTGATGCCCTTGCGATTGGAAATCAACTGGCGGGAGCCGGTGGCGATCTCCTGGATGTAGATCGCCGAATCGCCACGCTCGAACGAGACGTAGGCGAGCTTCTTGCCGTCCGGGGACCAGGCCGGGGACAGCAGCGGCTCGCGCGAACGCACGACGACCTGCGGGTTGTAGCCGTCGGAATCGGCGACCATCAGCGAGTACTGCAGGTTCGGCGCCACGCCGGTCGAGGTCACGTAGGCCACGCGCGTCCAGAACGCACCGCGCACGTTCAGGATCTTCTCGTAGATCGCATCGGCGACCTGGTGCGCGACGCTGCGCAGGTCGCTACGCTGGCCGGTGATCGCGAGCCCGAACAACCGCTCCTGGCGGGCGACGTCGTACAGCTCGAACTCCACGCGCAGCGCACCACCGCCGGCATCGGAGACGCGGCCGACGGTGATGTAGGCCTGCTTGAGCAGGTTCCAGGTCGGGAACTTGATCTCGCTGCCGCGGCTCGGGAACTCGACGACGTCGTTCTTCGGCAGCGCACGGAATTGCCCGGACCGGTTCAGGTCCATGCGCACCACGTCCGCAACGTCGGTCTCCGGCGGCAGGCCGGCGTTCTCGGCGGCGAAGGGCACGATAGTGATCGGCAGGGCGGAGACCTTGCCGTCCTTGATGTCAATGGTCGGCACGTCGCCGGTCAGGCCCTGGGCACTGGCGGCGCCGGCCACAAGCGCGAGCAGGAGTGTTGCCGGCCAGTGCAGGCAGGTCGTGATTCGCATGGGGTTTCGACCTCTATCCGTCATAGGTGAAGTTGAAGTTGATCTCGCGCAGGAAGACGTCCTCGTAACCCTTGTAGGGCAGCGGTGAGGCGCGCATCACCGCCTGCTCGATGGTCTGCCGCGTGAGGGGATCGGCGTTGCATGGCGACGTGACCCGGGCCGAAAGTACTTCGCCCCCGGGGATCTGCACGATACGGACCACGCAGTGCAGCCCCGGCTGGGCGTTCTCCGGACGCAGCCAGGAATTGAACACGACATTCTGCAGCGAGGCGAAGTATTGCGCGAGCAGGCTGTCGTCCTTGCCTTCCTGGCCGGTCGTCGCCTCCTCGGCCTCCATCAGCTCGGAAAGGCGCTGCTGCTCGAGCTTCCTGTTCTTCTTTTCCTGATCCTTGAACTGGGCGAGACGCTCCTTCTCGAGCTTCTGCTTCTTCTCCTCGGCGAGTTTTTTCGCCGCTTCGTCCTTCTTTTTCTGCTCGTCGAGCAGGATCTGGCGCTGCTTCCTGCGCTCTTCCTCGGCCTTTTTCTCCTGTTCGGCCTTCTGCAGGGCCATCTCGGCGATCTTCTCGCGATCGACGGTGTCCGGCTTGACCGGCTCCTGCGGGGTTTCCGGCTTCGGCGGCTCGGGCTTCGGAGGCTCCGGCTTGGGCGGTTCGGGCCTGGGCGGCTGCGGCTTCTCGGCACGCGGCTTCGGCGCCTGCGCCGGGCCGACCAGGGTCGCCTCGATCACCGGGCCGGGAATCGCAACCTGCACGTTCTGGCGCGTCCACAGGAAGCCGACGAACAACAGGCCGAAGGCGAGCAGGTGTACCAGCGTCGCCAGGCCGAACGCCCGCAGCTTTTCGCCCGTGGTTTCCATCGCCCCCGACACCTCAGTGCGGTGCCTCCTGCACCGGCTGGCTCATCAAACCCACCTTTGGCACGCCGGCCTTCTGCAGCAGCACCATCGCCTGATAGACCTTGCCGTAATCGACGCGCTCGTCACCGCCGACCAGCACCGGAACCTGCGGATTCTGGTGCACGAACGCTGAAACCTTCTTGACCAGTCCCTCGGCATCGACCGGCTCGCGCGGCGAGCCGGTCAGGGTCAGGTACATCTTCCCCTCCTGATCGACGCTGACCACGACCGGATCCTTCTCGTTCTGGATCGCCCTGGCGGCCGACTGCGGCAGCTGGATGTCCACGCCGAGGTTCAGGAGCGGCGCGGTCGCCATGAAGATGATCAGCAGCACCAGCATCACGTCGATGTAAGGCACAACGTTGATGTCGGCCTTGAGCTTGCGGCGCTTGCGGTTCCTGTAGCTCGATTGCATCGCTCACTCCAACGCGGCGGCGCAGGGCATGGGGTTGGCGCTCATTCCTCGATGTGCGCCTGGCGCTGCAGGATCGAGGCGAACTCCTCGACGAAGGTGTCGTAGCGCACGCTGACCCGGTCGAGCTTGTTGGAATAGCGGTTGTAGGCCCACGACGCGGGAATCGCCGCGAGCAGACCCATCGCCGTGGCGATCAGCGCCTCGGAGATGCCCGGCGCGACCATCGCGATGGTCGCATCCTTGACGTTGGCGAGGCCGGAGAACGCACTCATGATGCCCCAGACCGTGCCGAGCAGGCCGACGTAGGGGCTGATCGAACCGACGTTGGCGAGGAATTCGAGGTTCTGTTCGAGACGATCGACCTCGCGCGTGAGCGCTACGCGCATCGCGCGCTGCGCGCCCTCGAGCACGGTGCGCGGGTCGAGGCCGCGGCGCTGGCGCAGGCGCGCGAATTCGCGGAAGCCGGCTTCGAAGATGCCCTCGATGCCGCCCAGATCGCCACCGCGCCCGCTGACCTCACGGAACAGCGCGGCGAGGTCCGCACCGGACCAGAAGCGCTCCTCGAACTCGGTGGCGCCCCTCATCGCCCCATCGAGCATCGCCTTCTTGCGGAAGATGATCGCCCACGAGAGGAACGAGAACAGCAGCAGCACCGCCATCACCAGCTTGACGAACAGGCTGGCGCCGAGGATCAGCGCGAGCAGATCGAGATTGCCATTCATGCGTTGGGGTTCTCCACGAAAAGACCTTCGGGAATCACGCGCGGCCGCATGGCCGCCACGTCGACGCAGGCGACCCGCACCGTCGCCTCGGTCAGCAGCACGCCGTCCGCCGCGCGTTCGATGCGCTGGGCGAAGGCGAGGCTGGCGGGGCGGCGCTCGTCGATCTCGACGACCACGTGCAGCACGTCGTCGAGCCGGGCCGGCTTTACGAAACGGATGCGCAGATCGCGCACGACGAAAACCACGGCATTTTCCGTGCGCAGGCGCTCCTGCTCAATGCCCAGCGTGCGGAAATACTCGCTGCGCGCCCGTTCGAGGAAGCGCAGGTAGCTCGCGTGATAGACCACGCCGCCGGCGTCAGTGTCCTCCCAGTAGACCCGTACCGGCCAGACGAAGCGGCCTTCCGCCCGGAAGGGGGCGGCACCCGCGGGCGCCGCGACGCGGGCGTCGTTCATGCGTCGGATCCCGTGCCGGAGCCGTCGTCGAACAGTTCGCCGGGCCGCGGCAGATCCTGCCGGCGCGGCGGTTCCAGCCCGAAATGCCGCCAGGCGCGGCTCGTGAGCATGCGCCCGCGCGCGGTGCGCACGAGGAAGCCCTGCTGGATCAGGTACGGCTCGAGCACGTCCTCGATCGTGCCGCGCTCCTCGGACAGCGCTGCGGCGAGCGATTCGACGCCGACCGGCCCGCCATCGAAGCTATCCATGATCGTGCGCAAGAGACGCCGGTCGAGCGCGTCGAAACCTTCTGGATCGACCTTGAGCATGTCCATCGCCCCGGCCGCGACCTCGCGGGTGATGACGCCACCGGCCTTGATTTCGGCGAAATCGCGCGCTCGGCGCAGCAGGCGGTTGGCGATGCGCGGCGTGCCGCGCGAGCGGCGTGCGATCT
>CAYYHP010000023.1:0-24595 GCA_964471815.1 uncultured Rhodanobacteraceae bacterium | reverse complement strand
TTCGTCACGCAGCAGGTATTCGCGGCCGGCCTGTCACCCGCCGCCGTGACTGCCGCCGACATCAACGGCGACGGCCGGCCGGATGCCATCGTCGCCGATGCCGCGAGCAACACCGTGTCCGTGCTGCTCGGCAGTGCCGCGCCCGGGTCGAGTACGGCGAGCTTCGCGAATCCGGTATTCCTCGCCACCGGTGCCGGTCCGCTGGACGTCGTGGCGGTGGACGTCGATGCCGACGGCCGGCCGGACCTCGTCTCGGCCGACAGTGGCGACGACACGGTGTCCGTCCTGCTCAACGACACGGCGCCCGGGGCGAGCAAGCCCGCGTTCGCCGCGCGCCGTGCCTTTGCCACCGGCGCAGGCCCCGTCGCGGTGCGTGCCGCGGACGTGAATGGAGACGGCAAGCCCGACCTCGCCGTCGTGGACGGCAGCGGCAGCAGCCCGTCCATACTGCGCAATGCAACCGTGCCGGGCGCCGGCGAGCCCCATTTCCTCGCCCGGCAAGATTACGCCGTCGGCACGGATCCCGTCGCGGTGGCGATGGGCGACGTGAATGGCGATGGCAAGCCGGACATCGCCGTCTCCAGCGATGCGCCCGGCTCGGTCCTGATCCTGCCGAACGACACGGCCTCGGTCAGCGCGGAGGCCTTCGAGATTCAACCCGACGTCGCGACGGGTACTACGCCCGCCTCGATCGCGAGTGCCGACTTCAACGCCGATGGCAAGCCCGATCTGGTAGTGGCCAACCGCACGGGCGGCAGCGTTTCCGTGCTGCGCAACGTCACCCCCGCAGGCGCGGCGGTCAGCACTTTCGCCACCCAGCAGATGTTCGGTGCCGGCAACACGCCCTTTGCGGTGCGGGCGGCCGACGTGAACAGCGACGGCAGACCGGACGTGCTGGTGGCGAACTATGGATCCAGCAGCGTATCCGTGCTGTTGAATACGACACCACCGGGTGCGACGGCCTTCAGCTTTGCCACCCAGGCCACGTTCGCGACGGATACCGCACCCAGCTCGGTGATCGCCGCCGATATCAATGGCGATGGCAAGCCGGATCTGTGCGTGACGAATGCCATGTCGAACACGCTGTCGGTGCTGTTCAACACCACCCCGGCGGGCGCGGCCACGCCCACGTTCGCGGCCCGGCAAAGCGTTGGCGTGGCGCAAGGTCCGCGGTCACTCGTCAGTGCCGACATCGATGGCGACGGCCGACCGGATCTGGCCCTGGTCGGCAACACCGTGAGTGCGGTGGATGTATTCCTGAATACCACCACGCCCGGCGCGATGACCCTGAGCCTCGTCGGCCGTTATACGGCCAGCGCCGGATCCTCGCCGATGTCGGTGATCCCCGCGGACCTCAACGGCGATGGCAGACCCGATCTGATCGTCGCCGGTGCCGGCACGACCATGCTCTCCCTGCTGCGCAACACCACATCGATCGGGGGCAACCCTGCCAGTTTCGCGCCCCCGCAGTCGTTCAACATGATGGTTACGACGCTGACGTCGGTGGTCACCGCGGAGCTGGATGGCGACGGCCGGATCGATCTCGGTATCGCCAATCCGGATAACGACATGGTCTTCATCGTTCTGAACACCACGCCGATCGGAGCGGATACGTTCAGCCTGCTGCCCATCCAGTCCGTGTTCACGGCAATCGGCCCGCGGGCCCTGACCACCGCCGATCTCAACGGCGACGGCAGGATCGACCTGGCGGTGGCCGATGCGGGCGACAACACCGCTGCCGGAATCTTGAACACGCAATTCCAGAGAGTCGTCACCGGCAGTCCGGCCACCGGCACGATCGTCCGTGACTACCTGTTCGGCACCGGCTTCGAGTGAAGCGCACGAGCCGGATGCGGCGACCCGCCATCGCGCCACTCGCCTGAGGGCACCTAGCCGGCTGCATCCGGTTCGATACGCATTCCCGCCCGATGCGCATCATCCCTGCCCTTTGCGGCGGATCGGGATGCGGTCCGCCGGGAAGCTCGCGATTTCGCCGCCGCGGTGGCGGCGCGGCTGGCCGGGATCCGGTCCCCAGGCGTGTGCGTAGAGCACCTCGTAGGTCGCCGGCAGCAGGCCATCGCGGCGGAACGGCTCGTAGGCCGCGGCGACGCGCGCGAGGCGCTGCTTGCCGGTGAGGCCGCGTGCGCGGCGCGCATCGGCGTTGGTCGCACCGATCGCCTTCAGGTCGCGCATCAGGCCGCTGGCCTCGCGGTAGGTCAGCGTGAAGCGGTCCGCATCGAGCACCGGGTCGCGGAAACCGGCGGCCAGCATCGCGTCGCCGAGCTGCATCACATCGACGAAGCCGCTGACGTGCGGCGTGCGATCGACCTCGGCCCATGCCGCGCGCAGCTCGACGAGCGTGCCGGTACCGAAGGTCGCGAGGGCGAGAAAGCCGCCCGGCCGCAGCACGCGCCGGAACTCCGCGAACAGTGCCGGCAGGTCGTCGATCCACTGGATGCACAGGCTCGAGAACAGCACGTCGATGCTGGCCTCGGGCAGCGGCAGCGCGCACGCATCGGCGCAGACCACGGGCAGCCGCCGGAACCAGCCGCCGGCGCGGCGCGCCTCGCGCAGCATCGGCAGGGCGAGATCGAGTGCGATGACCTCGGCGTCCTTGAAGCGCTTGCGCAGCAGGGCGGCCGCACGGCCCGGCCCCGCGCCGACGTCGAGCACGCGCTGCGGTGCGCGCTCGACGTAGATCATCCGCTCTAGAAGCCGGTCTTCGACCTCGCGCTGCAACACCGCATGTTCGCGGTAGCTCGCCGCGACGCGGCCGAAGGCGCGGCGGATCTGGCGTGAATCGAACGGCGGGCTCATGCGACGCTTACCTCGGCATGGAAATGGGCGATGGTAGCGGCGATCTCGCGCGGGTGACCGATGAACGGCGCGTGGCCTGCGGAGAATTCGCGATAGACGCCGCGCGGGCTGTGCGCGGCGCCCCACTGCATCGCCGCGTGCGGAATCAGGCGGTCGCGCCGGCCCGCGAGCCACAGGCTCGGCATCGCGAGTCCGGCCAGACGCGCGCGGTAGTCGCTCCGGTCGAGGATGTCGAGACCGTCGCGGAGCACGGGCAGCGCCGGCTCGCCGCGTGCGAACACCTCGGCCTTCAGCGCACGCAGCTCGGCCTGCGCATGGTCGGAGCCGTGCGCCTCGAGCGCGAGGAAGCGCTCGATGGTGCGGTGGTAATCGCGCTCGAGTCCCGCACCGAATTGCGTGAACACGGCATGTTCGACGCCGTGCGGCCAATCCGCACCGACGACGAAACGCGGGCTCGACGCGATCAGGCCGAGCGCCTGCACCTGCCCGGGTCGGGTCAGTGCCGCTTCGAGCGCGACGAGCCCGCCGAGCGACCAGCCGATCCACATCGCCGGCGGCGTGGCGGCGGCGATGCGCCGTGCGCCGTCGGCGAGATCGAGCGGTCTGTCGCGCTCCGGGCTCGCGCCGTGGCCCGGCAGATCGACGAGATGCAGCCGGAAGCGGCCGCCCAGCTCGCGCACGAGCGGCGCGAAGATGCCGGCATGCATGGCCCAGCCGTGGATCAGAACAAGATCGGGGCCCTGGCCCTGGATGTCGATGTGCATGGTGTTCGTCGTGTCTTAGGGATCTGCCGGCATGCCACGGCGCAGATCGTGGGGTCGCCGTGACTGCAAGCGGATCCGCGGGTGAAGAGGCTCTGCGCGCTCACGCCTCATCGGCCGGCAGCGTAGTGGCGTCGGCCCCTGCGAGCACATCGCCGAGCGCGGAGAGCAGCGCTTCGACATCGGCTTCCTCGTGCAGTGCCGAGAACGTCACGCGCAGGCGTGCCTGACCCGTGGGCACGGTCGGCGGCCGGATCGCCGGCACGAAGAAGCCGCGCGCTTCGAGGGCCGCGGCGACTGCCAGCGCCCGTGCGCTGTCGCCGATGCGCACCGGCTGGATCGGTGTGCGCGACGGCAGCAGCGGAATTCCGCACCGCGCTGCACCCTCGCGGAAATGCGCGATGAGGCGGACGAGCCGATCGCGTCGCCATGATTCGAAGCGCGCGATGTCGAGCGCGACGCGCGTGGCCGCGGCGAGCGCCGGCGGCATCGCGGTCGTGTAGATGTGGGTCCGTGCGAACTGCACGAGTCCGTCGATCAGCGCGGCGCTGCCCGCGACGAACGCGCCGCTGACGCCGAGCGCCTTGCCGAGCGTGGCCATCAGCACCGGCACGTCGTCCTGGCCGAGACCCGCCTCGGCGACGCTGCCCGCGCCCTCCGGGCCGAGCACGCCGAGACCATGGGCGTCGTCGACGAACAGGGTCGCCTGTCGTTCGTGGCATAAGGCCGCGAGGGCCGCGAGCGGCGCGACGTCGCCGTCCATGCTGAACACGCCGTCGGTCGCGAGCAGGGCCGCCGCATCCGGGCGGCGTTCGAGCTGGCGCCGCGCGCTCGCTACATCGGCATGCACGTAGCGCCGCAGTTCCGCACCGGCCAGGTGCGCGCCGTCGATGAGGCAGGCATGGTCGAGCTTGTCCTCGACGCACAGATCACCCTCGCCGAGCAACGCGCCGAGCACGCCGAGATTCGCCATGTAGCCGGTCGAGAACAGCAGCGCACGCTCGCGGCCGGTCCAGCGCGCGAGCGCCTCCTCGAGCATCGCGTGTTCCTCGCGATGGCCGCCGAGGAGATGCGCGGCACCCGCACCGACGCCCCAGCGTGCCGCGGCGACCGCGAGCGCCTCGCGCAGGGCCGGGTGCTGAGCAAGGCCGAGATAATCGTTGCTCGCGAAGTTCAGCAGCGCGCGGCCGCCGATGACGAGGCGCGGCCCCTCGACGGCCTCGACCGTGCGCAGGCGGCGCACGAGCGCGGCCTGCGCGCGTTCCGCATGCGCACGGGCGAGACGTGCGAGCAGATCCGGCCGCGACATGCCGAAAGCTTACGCCCGTCGTGGCCCGTGATCAGGCCGCGTCGGCCTGGCGCTGCGGCGCACGCCAGCGCGCGATGAGCTCGTCCCACTTTGCCCTCGCCCGCGCCAGATGCGCTTCCTTGACGTGACCGAAGCCGCGGATCTGCTCGGGAATGCGCGCAATCTCGACGGCCAGGGCATGGTTGCCGGCCTCGAGCGAGGCGAGGAGTTCGTCGACGCAGCGGAAATAGTCGTCGATCAACTGCCGCTCCGTGCGCCGCTCCGCGGTGCGGCCGAACGGATCGAGGGCGGTGCCGCGCAGGCCCTTGAACTTCGCGAGCAGCCTGAACAGACCGAGCACCCAGGGACCGTATTCGGCCTTGCGCAGATGTCCTTCGGCATCCTTCTTTGCGACGAGCGGCGGCGCGAGATGGAAGTGGAGCTTGAAATCGCCGTCGAACTGTTCGCGCACGCGCCGCTCGAAATCGCCGCTCGTGTAGAGCCGTGCGACTTCATATTCGTCCTTGTAGGCCATCAGCTTGAACGCATGGCGCGCGACCGATTCGGTCAGCGCCGTCGCGCCCGGCAGGTGGCGCTGCTCGACTTCGCGCACGCGCTCGACGAGCGCGGCATATTTCGCCGCATAAGCGGCATTCTGGTAATCGGTGAGGAAGGCCGCGCGGCGTGCGATCAGCTCGTCGAGCGAGCTGCTCAGCACCTCGTCGGCCAGCGCGGACGCCGCGTCACTGCCCGCGAGCTTCACCGCGATCGGCGCGGCCTTGCCGGCCGCGCGCCGCACGCGTTCGAGATCCACGGCGGCGAGCCTGCCCCAGCCGAACGCGGTCTTATTCATCTCGACCGCCGCGCCGTTCAGCTCGATCGCGCGCATCAGCGCATCGAGGCTGAGCGGCACCCAGCCCTTCTGCCATGCATAGCCGAGCATGAACGGATTGGTCGCGATCGAATCGCCGAGCAGGGCCGTGGCGATGTCGGTGGCCTCGACCAGATCCGGCATCTCGCCGTTCAGTGCGAGCTTCACCGAATCGACGATCTGCTGCGCCGGGAACTTGAGGTCCGGCCGCGTGGTGAACGTGCCGGGCATCGCCTGGTAGGTGTTCAGCACGACGCGCGCGCGGCCGGCGCGGATCTTCGACAGCGCCCAGTAATCGTTGACCACGACCATGTCGCAGCCGATCACCGCATCGGCCTCGCCGGCGGCGATGCGCACGGCATGGATGTCGGCCGGATCACGCGCGATGCGAATGTGGCAGGTCACCGCGCCGCCCTTCTGCGCGAGGCCGGTCTGGTCGAGCACCGTGCCGCCCTTGCCTTCGAGGTGCGCGGCCATGCCGAGCAGCGCACCGATGGTCACGACGCCGGTGCCGCCGATGCCGGTGACCAGGATGTTCCACGGCTCGGCAAGATCGCTGGCGAAGGCCGGCATCGGCAATGCCGCGCAGTCCGGCGCGTCCTGGCCCTTGCGCTTCCTCACGCCACCACCGTGCACGGTGACGAAACTCGGGCAGAAACCCTTCACGCAGGAGAAGTCCTTGTTGCAGTTCGACTGGTCGATCTCGCGCTTGCGGCCGTATTCCGTTTCCTTCGGCAGCACCGACACGCAGAACGACTGCTCGCCACAGTCGCCACAGCCTTCGCAGACCAGCGAATTGATGAAAGCCCGCTTCGGCGGATCCGGCATGCGGCCGCGCTTGCGCCGGCGGCGCTTCTCGGTCGCGCAGGTCTGGTCGTAGATCAGCGCGGTCACCCCCGGCGTCTCGCGCAGGCGCTTCTGCACCGCATCGAGTTCGTCGCGGTGGATGAACTCGACACCGGGCGGGAAGATCTCCGGCTTCGACCACTTCGCGAGGTCGTCGGACATCACGATGATCGTCTGCACGCCCTCGCTGCGCACCTGATGTGCGATGTCCGGCACGCTCAGCGTGCCGTCCACCGGCTGGCCGCCGGTCATTGCGACCGCATCGTTGTAGAGGATCTTGTAGGTGATGTTGACCTTCGCGGCGATCGCCTGGCGGATCGCGAGCGAGCCGGAATGGAAGTAGGTGCCGTCGCCGAGGTTCTGGAAGACGTGCCGGGTCTCGGTGAACGGTGCCTGCCCGCACCAGGTCACGCCTTCGCCGCCCATCTGCGTGAAGGTCTCGGTGCGCCGGTCCATCCACGTCACCATGTAATGGCAGCCGATGCCGGCCATGCCGCGCGAGCCCTCCGGCACCGCGGTCGAGGTGTTGTGCGGACAACCCGAGCAGTAGTGCGCGGCGCGTGGAAAGCTCGCGCGCGGCAGGGCGAGTTCGCGCTCCTTCTCGGCGATCCAGGTCAGGCGTTCCTGGATGCGCTCGCTGGTGAAGAAGCGCGCGAGGCGACGCGCGATGACCAGCGCGATCATCGCCGGCGTCAGCTCGCCGGTGCTCGGCAGGATCCAGTTGCCTGCCTCGTCGTACTTGCCGACGATCGACGGGCGCATCTGGTGATCCCAGTTGTACATGTATTCCTTGAGCTGCGACTCGATGAACGAGCGCTTCTCCTCGACGACGACGATGTCCTCGAGACCACGCGCGAAGTCGCGGATGCCGAGCGGTTCGAGCGGCCAGGTCATGCCGACCTTGTAGACACGAATGCCGATGCCGGCACAGGCCTCCTCGTCGAGGCCGAGGTATTCGAGCGCCTGCAGCACGTCGAGATAGCTCTTGCCGGTCGTGACGATGCCGAGGCGCGCCTTCGGCGAGTCGATCACCACGCGGTCGATGCGGTTCACGCGCGCGAAGGCGATCGCGGCCTTCACGGCATACTGGTGCAGGCGCATCTCCTGGTCGAGCGGCGGATCGGGCCAGCGGATGTTGAGGCCACCCGGCGGCATCTCGAAATCGGCCGGCACGACAATGTCGAGCTGGTGCGGATCGACGTGAACCGAGGCCGAAGACTCGACGGTCTCGGCAATCGTCTTGAAACCGACCCAGCGGCCGGTGAAACGCGACATGGCCCAGCCCATCAGGCCCATGTCGAGGATGTCCTGTACGCCTGCGGGATTGAGCACCGGCATCATCGCCGAGACGAATTCCAGCTCCGAGCCGTGCGGCAGCGTCGAGGATCGGCAGGCGTGATCGTCCGCGGCCAGGGCGAGCACGCCGCCGAACTTCGAGGTGCCGGCCGCGTTGCCGTGCTTGAACACGTCGCCGCAGCGGTCCACGCCGGGGCCCTTGCCGTACCACATCGCGAACACGCCATCGTACTTGGCGCCCGGGAACAGGTTGGCCTGCTGCGTGCCCCAGACCATCGTCGCGCCCAGGTCCTCGTTGAGGCCCGGGATGAATTCGATGTTCGCGGACTGCAGGTGCTTCTTCGCCTTCCAGAGCTCGAGATCGAAGCCACCGAGCGGCGAGCCGCGGTAGCCGGAGATGAAACCGGCCGTGCTCAGGCCCGCTGCGCGGTCGCGCATCTGCTGCATCAGCGGCAGGCGGACCAGGGCCTGCACACCGGAAAGATAGATGCGCCCCTGGGTGCGGGTGTACTTGTGTTCGAGGGTGTAATCGCGATCGATGGTCGGTGCGAGAACGGACATGCGACGGTCCAGGCCGGCCAGAAAGGGGGTGCAAGTCTAGCAGGAGCGGCAAATTGTCCCGTTCTGCGGACGCACAAGATCCGATGCTGCGATCCGCGTGGGGCGACGTGCTTCATGGCGAGGATGCTGCCCGTTCGCGGCACGATCCGTGTCCCGGCGCGCGCCGTCCGCTAAGCTCGGCGCCGTCGCGGAAGCGGATGGAGGGCCAACGGAATGCAGTGCTATCTGGTCGGCGGCGCGGTGCGTGACCGGCGGCTCGGCCGGCCGCTCGCCGATCGCGATTTCGTAGTCATTGGTGCGACGCCCGAGGACCTGCTCGCGCGCGGCTTCCGGCCGGTCGGCCGGGATTTCCCGGTGTTCCTGCATCCGCAGACCGGCGAGGAGTACGCGCTGGCCCGTACCGAGCGCAAGTCCGGCCGTGGCTATCACGGCTTCACCTTCCATGCCGAACCGTCGGTGCGCCTCGAGGACGACCTGCGCCGGCGCGACCTGACGATCAATGCGATGGCCGAGGACGAATCGGGACGGCTCATCGACCCGTACGGCGGCCTGCGCGACCTCGAGCAACGCCTGCTGCGCCACGTCTCGCCCGCATTCGCCGAGGATCCGGTGCGCATCCTGCGCGTGGCGCGTTTCGCGGCGCGCTACGCACCCCTCGGCTTCCGCGTCGCCGAAGACACGCTGGCGCTCATGCGCGCGATGGTTCGCGACGGCGAGGTCGATCATCTCGTGCCCGAACGCGTCTGGCAGGAGACGCAGCGGGCGCTGGGCGAACCGCGGCCTTCGGCATTCATCGAGACCCTGCGCGCCTGCGGTGCGCTGGCGGCGCTGTTCCCGGAAGTCGCGGCGCTGTACGGCGTACCGCAGCGCGCCGAATTCCACACCGAGATCTGCGCCGGTGCACATACCGGTCTGGTACTGGACATGGCTGCGCGTCTCGCGCCCGGCGATGCATTGATCGGGTGGTGCGCGCTGACCCACGACCTCGGCAAGGCACTCACGCCACGCGAGGTGCTGCCCAAGCACATAGGCCATGAGCATGCCGGCATCGCGCCGCTGCGCGCACTCTGCGCACGCTTGCGCCCGCCCGCAGAATTCACCGTGCTCGCCGAGCTTTGCTGCCGGCTGCATCTGCTCGCGCATCAGGCGCTGGAGCTGCGCCCGACGACCGTGCTGGAACTGCTCGAGCGCCTCGACGCCTTCCGCAGGCCCGAGCGGCTCGCGACGTTCCTCGCGGTCTGCGAGGCCGACAAGCGCGGCCGCCTCGCGCGCGGCGATGCCGACTATCCTCCGGCGGACTATCTGCGTGCCGCTCAGACCGCGGCGAGCGCCGTCTCCGCACGGGCGTTCCTCGCCGAAGGGCTCGCCGGCGCCGCGATCGGCGAACGCGTGCGCGGCGAGCGTGTGCGTGCGATTGCCGCGCTCAGCGCGCGAGCCTCGCGTCCAGGCGACTGAGCAGGCCGCCGAGCGGCGTGCGCAACAGCAGCACGGAGAGCGCCACGCCGAGCGCATCGGCCGCGAGATCGCGCCAGTCCGCACTGCGATACGGCACGAACGCCTGCAGGATCTCGATCAGCAGGCCGAAGGCGACGCAGGCCAGCGCGAGCCGCCAGCGATCGCGCCGCCCGGCATAAATCTGTCCGTACCACAGCATCAGCGCGCCGAAGGCCAGGGCATGACCGAGCTTGTCGCCCTGCGGCACGACACCGATCAGGCGCGGTGCCGGCAGCAGCGAGACCACAAGCATGGCGATGACCAGCGTGTGGCCGATATGGCGCCACAGGCGCAGATGACGCAGGGGCAGGGCTTGCATGCCGCGAGGCTAGCAAAGCAGAGGCCCTGCCGAAGGGCGGGGCCATGACCGAACGCGGGCTCGCGGCGGGCATTGCGCCCGCCGCGTATTCCCAGCCGGGAAGGTCTGGACAAGCCCATCCTGGACTTGCCGAGCCGCGCCCGGATCTGGCGCAGATCCGGACTCAGCCTACGCCGCATCCAGCGCTGGTGCGCCGGATGCGCGGCGCGTCATCCGTGGCTCACGGAACCCCTGAACGCGTGCAGGGGCTCCCTCACAGCCGGCAGCCGTCAAAGCCGTCGGTGAAACTGATGTCCGGGTTGGCGACCACATCGAAGCTCGCGCTGGCCACACCGGCATAGCTGCCGCCGGTCGCGGTGAAGCTCAGGCCCGAGGCCACGGTGTAGAAGCGCGGGCCGGTCGTGAAGCTCGCCACGCCGTTGGTGGCGGCGATCGGCCCGACCGTCATGCTGCCGCCGCAGGCCGCGATGTTCAGCGTGATCGGCGTGGAGGCCGTCGACGCGAGGTTGCCGTAAGTGTCTTGTACGGCGACCTGCAGCGTACCGACGCGCTCGCCGCGCAGCACCGTCTGCGGCGGCGACTGGATGAAGGTAAGCTGGCTCGGCGCGGCGGCCACGATGTTGAACGGATCGCTCGCCGCGCCGATCAGGCCCGGTGCAGTCACGACCAGGGTGTAGCCGTTCGCGGCGCGCACCAGCTGCACGTCATTGAAGGACGTCGCGCCGCTCGCCACCGCCTGACTGGCGCCCGCGAAGGACGGGTCGTTGCCCGGATTCGCGCCCATCGCGAGGCTGATGCTGCTGGTGTTGTCGGTGAGGACGACGTTGCCGAACTGATCCTCGATGCGCACCGCGACCGAGAACGGCGTGCCGGCCACGATGTCGCCGGTCGGCTGCGAGACGATGAATAGATGGTGCGCGGCGCCCGCGGCGATCGCAAAGGATGCGCTCGTCGCGCCCGCCGCACCGCCGGCGCTGGCCGCCGAGAGCGTGTAGTCGCCCGCGGCGTGGAACACGAGGTCGCCGAAGGTGGCCACGCCGTTGACCGTCGCGACGCTCAGCGTGCCCGCGAACGGCTCACCGGCCGGGCCGTTGGCCACGGCGATCGTGATCGTGTCACTCGCCGTGGTCACGAGGTTGCCGAACGCATCGCGTACGCAGACCGAGAACGCGGCCAGGGTGGCGCCCGCGCTGGCATCGGCCGGCTCGGTGCAGAAGGCGAGCTGGTTCGCCGCAGCCGGAGCCACGACGAAGGCCTCGCTGGTCGCGCTGGCGACGCCACTGGCAGAGACGGACGCCGTCAGCGTGTAGGTCCCCGCCATGTCGAACACGATGCCGCTGAAGCTGGCCATGCCGGCAGTGGCGGCGACGCTGGTCGTGCCAGCGCTCGGCGCGGCCTGCGGACCGCTCGCGACGGCGAGGGACACCGTGTCGGTAGAGCTGGTGACGAGATTGCCGAAGGCATCCTTCACGCACGCCGCGAACCCGCCGAGCGAGATACCGGCCGTGCCGTTGCCGGGCGCCGGACAGAAGTCTAGGTGGTCGGCGGCGGCGGCCGCGACATCGAATGCCGGACTGGTGACCGACCCGAGGCCGGCGATCGAGGTGCTGGCCGAGAGCGTGTAGCTGCCGGTGGTGTCGAAGGCCACGTCCGTGAACGACGCCACACCGTTGACCAGGGTCACGGTCAGCGTGCCCGCGCTCGGCGCGGCCTGCGGACCGCTGGCCACGGCCAGGGTGACCGTTCCGCTGGCATCGGTGTAGGGGTTGCCGGACTGGTCGCGCACGCAGACCGCGAAGCCGGCGAGCACCGCGCCGGCCGTGCCGTTGCCGGGCGCCGGGCAGAATTCGAGATGGTCGGCCGTCGCGGTCGCGCTGATCACGAAGCTCGGGCTCGTCGTTCCGGTCACCCCCGGTGTGGCGGTACTCGCACTCAGCGTGTAGGTGCCGGCCGTGGCGAGCACGATGTCGGCGAACGTGGCCACGCCGTTCATAGCCGCGACGTTCGCTGTGCCGCCGAGTGTTGCGCCCTGCGGACCGCTGGCGATCGCCAGCGTGACCGCATCGGTAGCCGAGGTCAGGGTGTTGCCGAACGCGTCCTTCACGCAGACCGCGAAGCTCGCCAGAGTCGTACCGGCAGTGGTGCCGGATGGCGCCGGGCAGAACGCGAGATGGTCGGCACTCGCCGCAGCGATGACGAAGCTCGTGCTGGTCGCGCCGGTGACTCCAGCCGCGCCGGTCGACGCCGAGAGCGTGTAGGTGCCGGCCGTGCCGAACGTGATGTCGGTGAAGGTCGCCACGCCATTGATAGCCGTGACGGTCAGGGTGCCAGCGCTCGGCGCGGTCGGACCACTGGCGACGGCGAGGGTGATGGCGTCGGCCGCGGTGGTGACCACGTTGCCGAAGGAATCGGTCTCGCAGACGCTGAACGCGGCGAGCGACGCGCCGGCGCTGCCGTTCGCGGGATTCGGGCAGAAGCGCAGCTGACTGGGCGACGCAGCGGCACTGACGTTGAACGCCTGGCTGGTCGCGGTGATCGGCTGGCTGCCGGCGCTCGCCTGCAGCGTGTAGCCATTGCCGGCGAGGTCGACGCTGCTGCCCGCGAAACTCGCGGTGCCAGCCACGATGCCGGCGGCCGAGCTGCCGAGCAGCTGGGCGCCCGGCGTGGTGACGTTGCCGAGCGCGAGGGCGACTTGGGTCAGGATGCCGTAGGTGCCCATCGGATTGCCGTCGGTATCGCGCACGCCGACTGCGATGGCCGGCGAGAAGGCGCTGCCGGCGACGATGTTGCCAGGCTGCTGGCTGAATACGAGGCTGCCTTCCTTCTGGAAGCGCAGACGGCCGTAGCCGGTGAGGAAGTCTTGGCCGGCCGGCGTGAGGTCGTTGCTGCCGGTCGCGGCGATGCTGCGCAGCGCGGCGGCCAGCACATCGACGTTCGCGAAGCCGCTGCCGTAGCGCTGCTTGAGCAGGGCGGCCATGCCGGCGACATGCGGCGTGGCAGCCGAGGTACCGGCAAAGCCGAAATGCGCGGCGGTGTCGCCACCGCCCGTACCGTAGCTCACCGTGCTGACGCGCGCGAAGCTCGCCACGTCCGGCTTGAACGGCGTGCCGGCCGGCTGCGGAATCGTGAACACCGGTGGATAACCGCCCGAGGCCAGCACCGGACCTTCGGAGCTGTAGTACTCGGAGGTTGAGTCGTAGACGTTCAGCGCGGCGACCGTGATCACGTTCGCCGAGTCGGCTGGGAAGTTCAGGCTGTTGCTGTCGACGCGATACTGCAGCGGCGCACCGGCGAAGATCTGGAAGAACTTGCCCTGGCCATTGGCCGCCGCGGTCTTGCGCAGCAGGATGCCGTACGCGACGCTGCCCGCCGGGCAGCCGGTCAGGGACTTGCCGGCCGAGTTGGCGGTATAGCTTATGAACTCCTGCGGGCTCTGCGTGTTCGGGTCGCCGTTCTGCAGGTAATCCGACGAGGCGACGAGCTGCAGACCGGACGTGGTCGAGTAGCGATAGAGCTGGATCGCGAAGTCCTGATCGACCTGCGTCCAGTCGTTCCAGTACACCTCGACCTGCAGTGGATAGCCGTCGGCGATGCAGTAGAGGTGCGTCGAATCGGGACCGTAATAGTTGATCTGAGTGGTGTTTCCCGACCAGCTGTGAATGTTGTTGCTGGTGGCAGACTTCTTGAAGTTGCCGCTCCAGTGCTCCTCGCGCCCGTTGCCGGCCGCGTTGACGACCAGCACGCCGTTGGCCTTGGCGAAACCGGCGGCTTCGGCGATCGAGCCGGACAGCGCGGTGCCGTCGCCGATGCCGTCGAGCGGCGCACCGAGCGAGGCGGAGATGACGTCCGCCTTCGGCGCGCCGAGCACGGCGCCGGTGGCATCGACGTTGGCGGCGTCGAGGATCGCGTTGTACCAGTCGCCGACGGTATTCGTGTCGTAGGCGAGGTAGGTGGCGGCGGGCGCCACGTCGTAGGCGATCTCCAGCGTCGCCAGGCCGTGATCGGCGCCGGCGCAACCGAAGCCGGAACAGGCGCTGGTCTTGAAGTCCTGCAGCGTCACGCTCGTGGGCCAGTTGCCGCTCGCCTGCAGCGCGGCGATCTGGCCGGCGGTGTCGTTGTAGCTGTCGATCAGTGCGATGCGCGTGCCGAAACCGTCGCTGCCGGCGCTGTGCCAATAATCGGCATGACCGGAGGCGACGCCCTCGGACTGCACCGAGCCGGCGAGCAGGCGGACCAGACGGGCGGGCGCGATGCGTGCGATCGAGGCATCGGCGGCGAGCGACTGCAGGCGCGCGGCGGGCACCCAGGCTTCGATGGCGGCGTCGCCAAGCGCACGGCGTGTCTCGATCGCGTTCGCGGCGAGCAGGCTGCGCGCGGCGGCCGATTTGCCGGCAGCCCAGCGGATCTCGACCAACACGCGGTCACCGGCGACCAGGGCGGCGGGCAACCCGCTCGTCCAGTCGGTCTTGCCGGCCTTGAGCGCATCGGCGGCATTGCCGAGCTGCGCATGCAGCTTGCGATCGCTGCGCGCCATCAAGGCGTCGCCCGCTGTCATAGGCAAGGAATCGGGCGCCGAAATCGCGGCCAGCGGCGGCGTCGCGATGGCAGGAGTCGTTATGGCGGCGAACAACGCGGCCGCCGCGATGGCGGCGCCCGGCATCGAGCGGATCGAGAACATTGACGTTTCCCCCTGTCAACTTATAGACGCCAGGAATACGTCTGGCGGCTTGACCGTGATCCTAGTCACAGTTTCTGTCACCCGCAATTGACTGGCGCCATGCGCTTGACGCCAACGCGGTGACGACGGTTCCTTGGCGCCAAGGAAATCACACTTAGATCAATAAGTTGACAAATTGACACAAGGCGTCGCCAAGTCCAAAAGGGCAACCGTTCGACCACCTTTAGTCCGTTCGACGGCAAAAAAATACCGGCTGTCGGTAAGTGCTCTCAAATCTTGGCTTGATAGCGCCAACGCATGCCCCGTCTCGTCAAGCCATCGCGATTCACGCCAATGTTCGCGCGAAGGCCATGACCTTGAAGCGCTCGCCCATCTCGCCGGGCAAGGTCAGGCGCTTGACCTCCTGGGCCAGGCGGTAGCGGGTCACCTCGTCGGCTGCAGCGCTGTCGGCCGAGAACAGCTCCGGCAGGCCGTTGGCCAGCAGGAACTGGGCCTGGGTGCCGAGCCCGACCAGCTCGAAGCCGGCGCCGACACCGGCCTCGGCGAGTGCGCTGAAGTCCACGGAGGCCGTCAGGTCCTGCAGGCCCGGCAGGATGTACGGATCGGCATGCGCGCGATGTCGGTAGTGGGCGAGCAGCGTGCCGTCGTGGCGCTCTGGCAGGTAGAACTCGCGCCGTGCGTAGCCGTAATCGACGAACAGCGCCATGCCCTCGCGCAGGGTCGCGGAGACGGCCTGGAACCAGAACGGCAGCTGCGGCAGGACCTCGGAGCGGTAACCGTCGGCAAGCGGCCGGTCGAGATCGCGCTCGACGTGGCGCACGGCCCGGGCGACGAAGCCGTCGGCCGGCAGGTCCACGCTCACGAAGCATTCGCCCGCATCGGCCACGTGCTCCTCGTAGACCTCGCCGCCCTGGATCGTGAAGCGCGTGATCGGCAGCGCGTCGAGCACTTCGTTGGCGAACAGCACACCGCGCCAGTCGTTCTGTGGCGGACGATCGAGCCAGGCGACGCGCGCGGCGAGGTCGGCCGGCAAGGTTGCCGCGAGGCGTACGCGCTGGCGCTCGCGCAGGTCGGCGCTCGGCTCGAGGATCCAGAAATGGGCCGGCGTGCAGCCGAGCCCGGCGAGCTCGCGCAGGCAGTGCTCGGCGAACGCGCCGCTGCCGCCGCCGAGTTCGAGCACGCAGGCTTCCGTACCGATCTGCGCGAGGGTCGGTGCCAGCGCGCGGGCCACGCTACGCGAGAACAGGCTGCCGAGCTCGGGGGCGGTGATGAAGTCGCCGGCCGGACCGAACTTGGTCTTGCCCGCGCTGTAGTAGCCGAGGCCCGGCGCGTACAGGCACAGCTCCATGTAGCGCGAGAACGGGATCGGACCGCGCGCGGCGATCTCGTTGCGGATCAGGCGGATCAGTGCGAGCGAGTGGGCGTGCTCGGCGTCGGTGGGCGTGGGAAGCTCGGTCTTCAAGACTGGAATTCGCTGCGGGCTTGTGCGGCAATCAGGGCGGAATCGCCGCGAAAGCATAGCGGTACGTTGCGGAGCCCGGCCAATGCCACATCCCCGACCCGTCGTCTTGATCACGGGCGCCGCCCGGCGCATCGGCGCGACGATCGCCCGCCATCTGCACGCGGCCGGCTACGACCTCACCCTGCACTGCCGGCACGCACGGGCCGAGCTCGATGCGCTGTGCAGCGGGTTCGAAGCGGTCCGGCCGGGCAGCACGCTCGCGCTGCAGGCGGACCTCGCCGACACCGCACGCCTGCCGGAACTGGTGGACGCGACGCTCGCCCGCTACGGCCGGCTCGATGCGCTGGTCAACAACGCCTCGACCTTCTATCCGACCCCGCTCGGTACCGCCACGCCCGCGCAGTGGGACGAGTTGTTCGCGAGCAACGCCCGCGCACCGTTCTTCCTCGCCCAGGCTGCGGCGCCGGCCTTGCGTGCGGCACACGGGGTCATCGTCAACCTGCTCGACATCTACGCCGAGCGACCGCTCGCCGCGCACTCGCTGTACTGCATGGCCAAGGCTGCGCAGTCGATGATGACCCTGGCCCTCGCCCGCGACCTCGCACCGGCGGTGCGGGTCAACGGCGTGGCGCCCGGGGCGGTGCTCTGGCCCGAGTCGGGCAAGGCCGAGGTCGAGATCGAGGCCCTGCTCACGCGCGTACCGCTCGGCCGCACCGGGCAACCGGACGACGTCGCCGCCGCCGTGCTCTGGCTGCTACGCGATGCGCGCTACGTGACCGGCGAGATCATCCGCGTCGATGGCGGACGCGCCCTGACCATCTGACGCCCTCCCGCGCATGGCGGCACGCCCGCGCCGCCGACGCGGCGAGACCCGATGGCGCATGGCATGCCGGCGGCGTGATGCCGCCCGGGCGATCGCCCGGGAGCGAAGCCGTCTTCAGCGCGGCGCGCCGGAGGCTTCTTCCTCGCGGATCTTGCAGCGCGCGTACCAGCCGATGTACCCGCCCATGCCAATGACGAAAATGATGACGCCAAGGCTGAGCAGACCGGTGAAACTGGTGAGCAGTTCGGACCAGGCTTGCATGTGGAACTCCCCTTGTTGGCTCGCGCAGGCCGTGCCTCCGGCCCTGCGCTGAGGTTGTCAGCCGGCACGGCAGGGCGATTGACTTCGATCAATCGCCCCCAGCGACGGCAGCAGACTGCGACAGCTCGCCGCGTTCAGGTCTTGACGTGGAACGCCTGCACGACCAGTCCTGCGTCGAATCCGGCGCCGATCTCACCGTCACTCGCATAGCGGAACAATGCCGCCGCATAGATGCCCTGCAGCGCGGCCTGGATCAGGGCGAGCAGCAGCATAGCAATGACCCACAGCCCCCCGACCGAAGCGATCAGCAGCGGCGAATGGGCCTTGACCGCTGCGAGCAGCAGGGCCGCCCCGAGCACCCCCAAGCCGAGGTAGGCGAGGACGAACACCAGGCCCAGCCCGGCGTTGCCGATCAGGTTCTCGCCCCAGGTCTTCTTCAGCAGGGCGGCACTGCGCCGGATAGCCTCGACCGGACCGACGTTCTCGCTGACCAGCACCGGCACGGCGAGAAAGGTGGCGACCGTCCAGGCCACGCCGATCAGGCCGGCGATCCAGCGACCGATCCAGCCGGTGCGTTTCTGCAGACCACGCAGGAACAGGCCGACGGTCGCCGAAATCGCGGCATAACCGAGAATCACGGGCAGCCGCGCCAAGGCCAGTCGCAGTCCATCGGCGACGCTCGGATCGCCGCCGCGCAGGCGGATCAGTGCCGCACCGACCAGAGCCGTGTTGAAGAAGAACACAACGGAGTACTGCACCAGATAGAACGCGAACACGAGCACACCGAGGAGTACCCGATCCGGGTGGCGGCCGTCATCCCCGAACAGGCCGCCGAGAAAGGCCGGCACGACGAAGCTTGCGATGACCACGCACCCTGCGAGCGTCGCGAGCAGCGGAAACACGAGGAGTTCCTTGTCGGCACGCAGCACGTCGGCGCTGGCGCGCACCAGGGCGAGGCTCCGGGAGAACTTGGAGAACATGTGGCTTTCGCTTCGCTGAGGTCCGGCGGTTCTAGCACCGCCCCGCGGGAGCGTAAAGGCGCGCCGCGTCAGGACGCGAGCCGTACCGGAGCGAAGTCGCATGCATGATCGGGATGCGCCTGCCAGAGTGCTGCCAGCGTGCGGCCGAGAAGCGGATGCACGACATCCGGCGCGATCGCAACGAGCGGCTTGAGCACGAAGGCCTGCGCCAGCTCCGCACGCGGCACTTCGAGATGCCCCGGGCCGCTCAGCACCGCATCGCCGTACAGCACGATGTCCACATCGAGCGTACGGCTCGAGAAGCGCGGCACGTCGCGGCGCCGGCCGTGGCGGTCCTCGAGCGCATGCAGCCACTCGTTGAGCGCGAGCGGGTCGAGATCCGTATCGAGACCGACGGCGAGGTTGACGAAATCCGGTCCGTCGAAACCGACGGCCGGAAAGCGGTAGGCGGGCGATACGCTCAGCTCGCCGAAGCGGCAGCGCAATTCGGCGAGTGCGGCGGCGAGGTGTGTGTCGGGTTCGAGGTTCGAGCCGAGGCTCAGATAAACGCGGGGCATGGCCTATTCGCGCATGTGCCGCCGCATGAGGTCAAGGACGGGCCAGGACATACATGAAGAACGGCAATGACCGACCCGCGTCGCAAACGTCCCGGCTAGAATCGGCTCATCGCCCTCCTCGATTCCTTCCATGACCTACTGCGTTGGCATCCGTGTCCAGCAGGGACTGGTGTTCGCCGCCGACACGCGTACCAGCGCGGCGTTCGACAACGTACGAGTGCATGGCAAGCTGCACGTGTTCGAATACCCGGACCGTGTGTTCGTGCTGCTCTCGTCGGGCAACCTCGCGACCACGCAGAACGTCGTCGCCCGCCTCCGCTGCGAAGCGGGCGAGGCGGATCCCTCGGCCGGCCTGCGCGGCGTGCGGCACATGTTCGAGGCGGCCGATCACATCGGCCAGACGCTCGTCGCCGCTCAGACCAGGGTCGCGAACAGCGCGCAGCAGAACAACGTGAGTGTCGAGGCCACCCTGATCCTCGGCGGCCAGCTGCGCGGCGAACAGCCCGCGCTGTATCTCGTCTATCCGCTCGGCAACTGGATCGCTACCTCGCCGGAGACGCCCTACGTGCAGATCGGCGAATCGAAATACGGCAAGCCGATCCTCGACCGCATCATCCGTCCGGGCACGACGATCGAGGACGCTGCACGCTGTGCGATCGTCTCGCTCGACTCGACGGCGCGATCGAATCTCTCGGTCGGCCTGCCGTTCGATCTCGCGCTCGTGCGCCAGGGTGACCTGCGCGTCTCGGAGCGGCTGCGCCTCGACGGCGACACGCCGCTGTATGCCGAGATCCGCGACACCTGGTCGCGCCGCCTCGAACAGGCACTGCACTCGCTGCCGCGCTTCGCGTGGGAAGGCACGGGCGAGGCCTGAGGCGCAGAGCACGTCCCGCCCAGCCGAACCGGGCCCGTATCGGCGACGCTGACGACACACAGGCACGTCCGTGCCGCGACATTCGTACTGTGGCTGAGATCGTGCTTCACCGCGGCAGTGCTGACACGGTGAAGCGGCAATGAGGGACGGACCGTTCAGGCCCGGAAATACGCCGCCGTCACCTCGGCATCGAGCCGCGCGATTCCCTGCTGGATCTCGTCCATCAGCGAACCGGGGCCACTCGTGGCGAGCATCTCGGCATCCGCATCGCCGACCAGCGCAAGCACACGCGAGATCGCGCGTTCGACCGGCCGACGTGCGGGCAGCGACGGCAGGAGCTGCTGGATGCGCACGAGGCAGAACGCGACACTGCGCGGGAAATCGCGGCTCTGCAGCAGGAAGCGCAGGGCCGGCGCGGCGGCGACGCGCTGGCGCGCATGGCGGCGGAACATCTGATAGGCCTCGAGCGAGCGCAGCACGCTCATCCACTGCAGGCTGCGCGTGGCCTCGTCGTCCCCGAGCTTCGAGCGCACCAGGCCGTGCGCGCCGGCGTCGATGATGCGCGTGGTCATGTCGGCCTGCTCGAGTGCGGTGCCGAGGCGCAGGAACTGGTAGCCGACGTCGCGGCTCACGTTCGCGGTCAGGATGCCGGACACCGCGAGGCAACCATCGATCACGCGCGCGAGCAGCTCGTCGCGATGGCGCCGCGCGATGCTGCGCTCGGCGCCTTCCTGCAGGTCGATGTGCATCTGGTTGACCTTGACCCAGGCCTCCTGCGGCAAGGTCTCGCGGATCGTGCGCAGGATGTCGCGCGCACGGGTGATCGAGGTCAGCATCGAACCCGCGTTGCGCTCGTCGACGAGCAGGAAGCGCGCTACCGCGGCCTCGCCGCCTTCGGGATACAGTGCGGCGAATTCGTCGCTCACGCCGAGCGTGTCGACCAGCGGCTCCCAGGCGAAACGTACGCCACGCGGCAGATCGAGTTCGAGCTGGCTGTTCACGCCGACGAGACGCGCGGTGTTCTCCGCGCGTCGCAGATAGCGGCTGAACCAGTAGAGATTGTCGGCGACGCGCGAGAGCATCAGTGCGTCTCCTCGAGATCGACCACCCAGGTGTCCTTGGCGCCGCCGCCCTGCGAACTGTTGACGACCAGCGAGCCCTTGCGCATCGCCACGCGCGTCAGGCCGCCGGTGGTCACGTAGATGTCGCCGCGCGAGAGCACGAACGGACGGAGATCCACGTGGCGCGGCTCGAGGCCGTCCTCGGTCAGGGTCGGCACGGTGGACAGGGCCAGAGTCGGCTGGGCCATGTAGTTGCGCGGGTTGGCGAGGATCAGCCTGCGGAACTGCTCGCGCTGGCGCCGGGTCGAGCGCGGGCCGATCAGCATGCCGTAACCACCCGACTCGTTCGCCGGCTTGACCACGAGCTTGTCGAGATGGGCGAGCACGTGGTCGCGGTCGCGCTTCTGCGTGCAGAGATGACTCGGCACGTTCGGCAGGATCGGTTCCTCGCCGAGGTAGTAGCGGATCATCTTCGGCACGTAGGTGAACACGACCTTGTCGTCGGCCACGCCCGCGCCTGGCGCATTCGCCAGCGCGACCTTGCCGGCCCGCCAGGCGCGCAGCAGGCCGCGTACGCCGAGCACCGAGTCGGGCTGGAATACCTCGGGATCGAGGAACAGGTCGTCGACGCGACGGTAGATCACGTCCACACGCTGCGGGCCGTGCACGGTGCGCATGTAGCAGCAGTCGTCATCGCCGACGAACAGGTCGCTGCCCTCGACGAGTTCCACGCCCATGCTCTGCGCGAGATAGCAGTGCTCGAAGTACGCGCTGTTGTAGATGCCCGGCGTGAGCAGTGCGATCACCGGCGCGTCGCCCGGACGCGGCGACAGCGCGGCGAGCGTGTCGTAGAGCTGCGCCGGATACTCGTCGACCGGCAGGATCGAGGTCGTCTCGAACAGCTCCGGGAAGACGCGCTTGGCGACCATGCGGTTCTGGATCATGTACGACACGCCGCTCGGGATGCGCAGGTTGTCCTCGAGCACGTACAGCGTGCCGTCCGCATCGCGCACGAGGTCCGAGCCGCAGATGTGCGCCCAGACGCCGAGCGGCGGCGTGACGCCGACGCACTGCGGACGGAAGTTCACCGAATCCCTGAGCAGCGAGCGCGGGAAGACGCGGTCGCGGATGATCTTCTGCTCGCCGTAGATGTCGCCGATGAACAGGTTCAGCGCCTGCACGCGCTGGCGGAGGCCGGCCTCGGTGCGCGCCCACTCGGCGCGCGGAATCACGCGCGGCACGACGTCGAACGGCAGGGTGCGATCGACGTTGCGGCCCTCGCTGTAGACCGTGAAGGTGATGCCCATGATCCGCGCGGCGAGATCGGCGGCGAGCTGCCGTTCGGCGAGTTCACGATCGCCGAGTCCGCCAAGGTACTCGACGAGCCGCCGGGCGGCCGGCCGCGCACGGCCATCCGCACCGATGAGTTCATCCCAGGTGGACGAGCGGTACTTTCCCCACGCGATCGGCATGATGCCTCCCCGTCGGCGCTCCCGCCGCCCCCGTGGCGACGGTCCCGCGAGCCCGACCGGCGCGCCGGTCCCGACCGCGCCGCGCTGCGGCGTCACGCTGGAGCGGGCCGACGACGTACCGGGCGATCGATGATGCAGCGCACCATGAGCGCATCTATACGCGGAACCGCGGATCGGCGCCAGCCCAGCGCGCGGATCAGCCCGCGCGTTGCCGCTCGATCGAGACGCCGACCGTGCGCGAACCGCGTACGGCACCCGGCTTGGAAAGCTTCAGGCGCACCCAGGTAACTCCGAATTCATCGAGCACGATCGCCGCACAGCGCTCGGCGAGCGTCTCGACGAGCTGGAAGCTCGAGCCTTCCACGAAGGCGATCAAACGCTTGGCCACGGCCTTGTAGTCGAGCGTGTCCTCGATGCGGTCGCTGGCCGCCGGTTTCGTGTTGTCGAAGGCCATCTCGAGGTCGAGCGCCCCGGTCTGGCGGATCTCGCGCTCCCAGTCGTAGATGCCGATGACGGTCTCGATGCGCAGGTCTTCGATGAAAACGCGGTCCATGGCGGGAGCGGGATTCCTGTGGGGGTCCGGTTCGGGCGCCGGGCGGATCAGGCCACGGGGCGCACCTCGGTCAGCGGCCAGCGCGGCCGGACCTGGATTCCCGCACCCTCGGCCTGGCCCGCGGCAAGACGCAAGGCGCCTGCCAGCGCGATCATCGCACCGTTGTCCGTACAGAATTCGTGACGCGGGAAGTGCACGCGGAAACCGCCGGCCTGCGCGGCCGTCTGGAGCTGCTCGCGCAGGCGCCGGTTCGCGCCGACGCCGCCGGCGATCACCAGCGCCCTGGCAGCGCAGGCCTCGAGCGCACGCAGGCACTTGATGCGCAGCGTGTCGACGATCGCCTCCTCGAAACCTCGCGCGATGTCGGCGCGGGTCTGCGCGCTCTGGTCGCTCTGCCGCCACGCGAGCAGGACCTGGGTCTTGAGGCCCGAGAAGCTGAAGTCGAGGCCCGGCCGATCGGTCATCGGTCGCGAGAAGGCATAGCGCCCGGCCACGCCTTGCGCGGCCAGCGCGGCCAGGGCCGGGCCGCCCGGATACGGCAGGCCCATGAGTTTCGCCGTCTTGTCGAACGCCTCGCCGGCCGCGTCGTCGAGCGTATCGCCGAGCAGGCGGTAGCGGCCGATCGCCGCGACCTCGATCAGCATCGAATGCCCGCCGGAGACCAGCAGGGCGACGAACGGCGGCGCCGGCGGATCCGGGTCGAGCAGCGGCGCGAGCAGGTGCCCTTCCATGTGGTGCACGCCGATCGCCGGCACGTCCAGCGCCCAGGCGAGTGCGCGACCGGTGGCGGCGCCGACCAGCAGCGCGCCGATCAGGCCCGGCCCGGCCGTGTATGCGATGCCGCCGAGATCGGCCACGCCGAGACCGGCACGGGCGAGGGTCTCGTGGATCAGGGGCAGCAGCTTGCGCACGTGATCGCGGCTGGCCAGTTCCGGCACCACGCCGCCGTAATCGGCGTGCAGGCGGATCTGGCTGTACAGCGTATGCGCCAGGAGACCGCGACCCGGCGCGTAGACCGCGACCCCGGTTTCGTCGCAGGAGGTCTCGATGCCCAGGACGGGCTTTGCATTCGGCTGGTCTGGCACGCTAAAATCCGCGGCTCGCCCGGGAACGGGGCCGAGAGTTTACCAGCGGAGAGACCATGCCCAACGTCAAAGTTCGCGAAAACGAACCGTTCGAATTTGCCCTGCGCCGCTTCAAGCGCACCTGCGAGAAGGCCGGCGTGCTCGCCGAGACCCGCAAGCGCGAGTTCTACGAGAAGCCGACGCAGGAACGCAAGCGTAAGCGCGCCGCCGCGGTGAAGCGTCACCTGCGCCGCGTCTCGCGCGACGTCACCAAGCGTCAGCGTCTGTACTGAGTCGCCGCGGCCCCGCTGGGCCGTGCGACGTCCCGTTCCCGGGCTTTCCGAGGCCGGTGCCGCGCAAGTGGCGCCGGCCTCGTGTTTTTCCCGTTCCGCTGCTCCCGCCGCTTCCCTTTCCGCCCCGCCGACGAGGTAACCCCATGTCCCTCAAGCAGAAGCTCACCGACGACATGAAGGCCGCGATGAAGGCCGGCGAGAAGGACCGGCTCGGCGTCATCCGCCTGATCAACGCCGCGATCAAGCAGCGCGAGGTCGACGAGC
>CAYYHP010000022.1:0-25036 GCA_964471815.1 uncultured Rhodanobacteraceae bacterium | reverse complement strand
CTACAGCACCAGCCAGGAGGTATTCGGCCTCGGCGTGAAGACCTCGGAAGCCTTTGGCTCCCTGGCCAAGGACGCGATCGAATCCGCGAACGAGACCATCACCAAGCAGGTCGGCGCGGTCAAGAAAGCGGCCGCAGCCAAGTAATCCGCAAAACGCGCTGCGGGACGACTCCCTCCCCAGTTCCGCGGCGCCCTTTCGGCCGGATGGTTCTCCATCCGGCCTTTTCTTTTCATGCGCCCGGATTGTGGCCGCGGGGCTCGCCCCTGCCAGCGCCATGAAGACGGACCGGCTTAGCCTTCAGCCTGGGCTAACGGCCTGCCCGCCAGGCTTGCGGCATGCGCTGCCTGCCAATACTTATCGCCTGCTTGATTCCCGCCGCCGCGCGGGGCACCGCGAGCACGGCGATCCTGTCCGACTGGATCTGTTCGTCGCCCGACGTGATCCAACGCAGCGGATTCGAGACCGGTGAGAACACCCCACGCCGCCCGAGCCTTGGCAGCGGCGGCGCGGCCATGCCGGCCGATCAGGTCCGCAGTGTGACCGTTCCCGGGCTCACCGGCACCCGCAGCTATTACCTGCACCTGCCGCCCGGTTACGACAGCGGACGCGCCTGGCCATTGCTGATCGCGCTGCACGGTTCCGGCGGGCCGGGCTGGACGTCGGACCAACTCGCCGAATACGTGCGCAGCCTGTGGTCCGCCCAGGCGGATGCCGGCGGCTTTCTCCTGCTCGCGCCGGCAAGCAACGACTCGAACACCGGCGGCTGGGATCCGGATTACGACATCCCGATCCTCGATGCCGAGCTCGCCGACCTGTTCGCGGCCTACAACATTGAAGAGAGTCGCGTCCACCTCTGGGGGTTTTCCGCAGGCGCCCACTACGCCCACTTCCTCGCGCTGGCCAACACCGGCTTCTTCGCAGCCTACGCCGTGAATGCCGGCGCGCTAACCCAGTACGCCTGCACCGATGACGGCAGCATTCCGCCCTCGTGCAATACCCTGCTCGGCGGCACGTTGCGCAAGATCCCGGTGGACATACGTCTCGGCAACACCGATCCGCTCTATGTGAGCTACGGCGCCGGCCTCGATCCCGCGCGCTTCGGCAACAACGGCTGGACGAGCGGGCAGAACCTGTTCTTCACGCTGTTCTCCGGTGGCCACGCCTACCCGAGCACGGCGCAGACCGGTGAAATTTGGACACATCTCTGCCCGTTCGCCGTCGTGCCGTGAAGGCCTGCCGGCGCGGGCCGGCGTTATTCCGGGTACGCATTTCAACCGACCACTCGGCTTGCGGCGACTTTCTCCGGGCTGCTAGAATTTTCAAGCTTTAGCATCGGTTCGCGCGGCCTGGGGAACGGGCTGCTCGGACGATCCGCTCGGGATAGTCAGTCGGGTGAGAAATTCCATTGCCGCCGGCCGGCGAATGGCCGCTCGCATCGTGACGATCCAGGCGGGGGTTTCCCTCTTGGTGGCATCGGCGTTTCTGGCGCGGGACTGGCGCTCGGCGACGGGGGCTTTCGCCGGCGGCGCGCTGGTGATGGCCGGCAATGCGCTGCTCGCCGCGCGCATGTTCGCCGGCCGCCACTTGAGCGCGGGCGCGGCGCTGTTCGGCTTCCTCGTCGGTACCGCGCTGAAGTGGCTGGTGCTGCTCGGGGGTCTGTACGCGCTTTTCGCGGCATGGCGACTGCCACCCGGCCCCGTGATCGCGGGCCTGGTGGTGGCGCTGCTGGTCAATCTGATGGCGTTGCGGTTCAAGGAATAGTCGACGTGAGCACCGAGGCAGCATCCGGCGGTCTGACCGAATACATCCAGCACCACCTCACCCACGGCACCGCCACGCTCGGCGAAGGCTTCTGGACCGTCCACTGGGATTCGCTGCTGGTCTCGGCCGCGCTCGGCTTGATCTTCCTCGTCTGGTTCGGCTCGAAGGCGCGCAAGGCCACTTCCGGCGTGCCCTCGAAGGGCCAGGCCTTCGTCGAGATGGTCCTCGAGTTCGTCGACGGCCAGGTCAAGGACGTCTTCCACGGCGACCGCCGCGTCATCGCTCCGCTCGCGCTCACGATCTTCCTGTGGGTTTTCCTGATGAACGCGATGGACCTGCTGCCGCTCGACCTGATCGGCGGCGTGGCGCGCCTGGTCGGCGGCGAGGAGTTCGCCCACCATTTCTATTTCCGTGCGGTGCCGACGGCCGATGTGAACACCACGTTCGCGATGTCGATTACCGTGTTCTTCCTCGTGATCTTCTACTCGATCAAGGCCAAGGGTGGCGGCGGCTTCACCAAGGAGCTGTTCACCGCGCCGTTCCATGCCCACGGCTTTGTCGGCAAGGTGCTCCTGTCCATACCGAATTTCTTCCTGAACCTCGTCGAATACTTGTCCAAGCCGGTGTCGCTGGCGATGCGACTGTTCGGCAACATGTACGCCGGCGAGCTGGTGTTCATGCTGATCTCGGGCCTCATGGTCAGCGCGATCGGCTTCCTGCCGGGCGTGCTGATCAATGCCGGCTGGGCCATCTTCCACATCCTGATCATCGGCCTGCAGGCCTTCATCTTCATGGTGCTGACCGTGGTGTACATCTCCATGGCGCACGAACACCACTGAAGCCCCGACGCACCGTTGCTGCACCATCCAAACATCTTTTTGAGTTGAGGAGACCACCATGGAACAGTTCATCGCCCTGATTCAGGCCTACACCGCCCTCGGCCTCGGCATCATCATCGGTCTGGGCGCCATCGGTGCCTGTATCGGTATCGGCATCATGGGTTCGAAGTTCCTGGAGTCGGCCGCGCGCCAGCCGGAGCTGGTGCCGATGCTGCAGGGCCGCATGTTCCTGCTGGCCGGCCTGATCGACGCGGCCTTCCTGATCGGCGTGGCCATCGCGATGTTCTTCGCCTTCGCCAACCCGCTGCTGACCAAGCTGGCCCACTGAGCCTCCCCCATGCGTCCACCGCGGCCCGCCGGCCGCGGTGGCGTGGTCGCACGCAGTAGCAAGGAATAGGCAGTCGTGGATATCACACTGATGAGCCTGCTTGGGCAGGCAATCTCGTTCGCCATCCTCATCTGGTTCACGGTCAAGTTCATCTGGCCGCCGCTGAACGCGGCCATCGAGGAGCGCCAGAAGAAGATCGCCGACGGCCTGGCCGCGGCCGAACGCGCGCGCCAGGAGCTCAAGGACGCCGACGCCCGCGTCGAGGTCGAGATCAAGAAGGCGCGCGAAGAGGCCGTGCAGATCGTCGATCGCGCCAACCAGCAGTACAACCAGATCGTCGACAAGGCCAAGACCGACGCCATCGCCGAGGGCGCGCGCCAGAAGGCCGCCGCCCAGGCCGAGATCGAGTCGCTGTCGCACCAGGCCAAGGAAGTGCTGCGCCAGCAGGTAGCCACGCTGGCCGTATCGGGTGCGGAGAAGATCCTCAAGCGCGAGATCGACGCCAACCGCCACCGCGATCTGCTGGACCAGCTCGCCAAAGAGATCTGATCCATGAGCAGCTCCGAAACCCTCGCCCGTCCCTACGCCCGCGCCGCCTTCGAACTGGCGCGCGAAGCCAAGTCGCTGGGCGAGTGGGCCCAGAAGCTCGACTTCGCCGCGGCACTGGCCGCAGACGGCCGCGTGCGCGCCCTCATCGGCAATCCGCGGCTGTCGCCGGCGCAGCTCGCCGGCCTGTTCCTCCCCCAGGGTGAACAGGTCGGCTCGGCCTTCGCCAACTTCATCGCCACGCTCGCGGAGAATCGCCGCCTCGCCCTGCTGCCGGACATCGCCCAGGGCTACGCGGCGGCCAAGCGCGAGGCCGAAGGCACCCTGCGCGTGCGCGTGCGCGCCGCGAGCGTGCTGGAGTCGGCGCAGGCCGAGGCGCTTAAGGCCGCCCTGGCCAATCGCTTCGGCAAGCGCATCGAACTGGACAGCGAAGTCGACGAGTCGCTCATCGGCGGCGCGGTCATCGACGCCGGCGACGTGGTCATCGACGGTTCCGTGCGCGGGCGCCTGCAGCGCCTGGCGCAAACGCTTACGCATTAAGTCTGTCGTCCTACGGCGAAGCCCGCTTCGCCCAACGCGAGAAATCACATGGCAACCACGCTCAACCCGTCCGAAGTCAGCGAGCTGATCAAGAGCCGCATCCAGCAGTTCCAGGTGGCCGCCGAAGCGCGCAACGAGGGCACGGTCACCTCCGTGTCCGACGGCATCGTGCGCATCCACGGTCTCGCCGACGTGATGTCCGGCGAGATGATCGAGCTGCCGGGCAATGCCTTCGCCCTCGCGCTGAACCTCGAGCGCGACTCGGTCGGCGCGGTGGTCCTCGGCGAGTACCAGCACCTGCGCGAAGGCGACACGGTCAAGACCACCGGCCGCATCCTCGAGGTGCCGACCGGCCCCGAACTGCTTGGCCGCGTGGTCGATGCGCTCGGCAATCCGATCGACGGCAAGGGTCCGCTCAATGCCAAGGTCAGCTCACCGATCGAGAAGGTCGCGCCGGGCGTGATCTGGCGCAAGTCGGTCGACCAGCCGGTGCAGACCGGTTACAAGTCGGTCGACTCGATGATCCCGATCGGCCGCGGCCAGCGCGAGCTGATCATCGGCGACCGCCAGACCGGCAAGACCGCGCTCGCGATCGACGCGATCATCAACCAGAAGGGCACGGGCATTAAGTGCATCTACGTGGCCATCGGGCAGAAGCAGAGCTCGATCGCCAACGTCGTGCGCAAGCTCGAGGAGAACGGCGCGCTGGCCCACACCATCGTCGTCGCTGCCTCCGCTTCCGAGTCCGCTGCACTGCAGTACATTGCGCCGTATTCCGGCTGCGCGATGGGCGAATACTTCCGCGACCGCGGCGAGGACGCGCTGATCATCTATGACGACCTGTCCAAGCAGGCCGTGGCCTACCGCCAGATCTCGCTGCTGCTGCGCCGTCCGCCGGGCCGCGAGGCGTATCCGGGCGACGTGTTCTACCTGCACTCGCGCCTGCTCGAGCGCGCCGCGCGCGTGTCGGAGGAGTACGTCGAGAAGTTCACCAACGGCGCCGTCAAGGGCAAGACCGGCTCGCTCACCGCGCTGCCGATCATCGAGACCCAGGCCGGTGACGTCTCGGCCTTCGTGCCGACCAACGTGATCTCGATCACCGACGGCCAGATCTTCCTCGAGACCGACCTGTTCAACGCTGGCATCCGTCCGGCCGTGAACGCCGGCATCTCGGTGTCGCGCGTCGGTGGCGCGGCCCAGACCAAGATCGTGAAGAAGCTCTCCGGTGGCGTGAAGCTGGCCCTGGCGCAGTTCCGCGAGCTGGCGGCCTTCGCCCAGTTCGCTTCCGACCTCGACGCCGCCACGCGCGCCCAGCTGGAGCGCGGCCAGCGCGTGACCGAGCTGATGAAGCAGAACCAGTACGCGCCACTGTCCATCGCCGAACTGGCGCTGTCGGTGTACGCCGCGGAGAAGGGCTACCTGGACGACCTGCCGGTGAGCAAGATCCTGCCGTTCGAGAAGGGGCTGCACGCCTTCTTCCATGCCAACCACGGCGCGCTGATGCAGCAGATCGTGGCCAGCGGCGACTGGAACAACGACATCGAGGCCACCTTCAAGTCCGGCATCGCCGAGTTCAAGAAGACGGGCAGTTGGTAAGACAGGACGGGAATCGGCAGCGGGATCTGGCCCAAGCGCACCGCGCCGCGGCATCGCAGGATCCGCCCCACCGATTCCCCTTTCCCCACTTCCCCTTCCCGTAAGCGAGTCCAGCGAGCGAAACAATGGCCGGCGGCAGAGAAATCAAAACCAAGATCAAGAGCGTGCAGAACACCCGCAAGGTGACGCGCGCGCTCGAAATGGTCTCGGCATCCAAGATCCGCAAGGCGCAGGACCTGATGAAGGCCTCGCGCCCCTACGCCCGCCTGATGCGCCAGGTGATCGGCCACATCGCCCGGGCCAATACCGAGTACAGGCACCCGTTCCTGGTCGCGCGCAAGGACGTCAAGCGCGTCGGCTACATCGTGGTGTCCACCGACCGTGGCCTCTGCGGTGGCCTCAACTCCAACCTGTTCCGGCGCCTGCTGGCGGAAATCCGCCAGTGGCAGGACAAGGGCGTGGAAGTGGACATCGTGGCCGTCGGCAGCAAGGCCAATGCCTTCTTCCGCCGCCTCAAGGTCAACCTCGTGGGCAGCGCCACGCACCTGGGCGAGAAGCCGCAGGTCACCCAGCTCATCGGCGTGATCAAGGTCATGCTCGACGCCTACAGCGCCGGCCGCATCGACCAGCTGAAGCTCGGCTACAACGACTTCGTCAACACCATGACGCAGAAGCCGACCATCGACACCCTGCTGCCGCTGCCGCCGTCGGAGTCGCTGACTGCCACGCACGACTGGGACTACCTGTACGAACCCAATCCCGAGACCGTGCTGGACCACGTGCTGACGCGCTACATCGAGTCGCTGGTGTACCAGTCCACGCTGGAGAACCTGGCCAGCGAGCACGCCGCGCGCATGGTGGCCATGAAGGCCGCCTCGGACAACGCCACCAAGGCCATCGAGACGCTCTCGCTGGTCTACAACAAGGCGCGCCAGGCGGCGATCACCCAGGAAATTTCTGAGATCGTCGGCGGCGCCGCCGCGGTCTGACGCATCCCCTTACCGTTCCCGCCGCGGCGGGCACAGCAACAGATTCGAGAGTCTGAGGAAACCAGCATGAGCCAGGGCAAAGTTGTTCAGATCATCGGCGCCGTGGTCGACGTCGAATTCCCGCGCGACCAGGTCCCGAAGGTGTACGACGCACTCAAGGTCGACGGCACCGACATCACGCTGGAAGTGCAGCAGCAGCTCGGCGACGGCATCGTACGCTCGATCGCGCTCGGCTCGACCGACGGCCTGAAGCGCGGCCTCGTCGCACGCAACACCGGCGAAGCCATCAAGGTGCCGGTCGGCAAGGCCACCCTCGGCCGCATCATGGACGTGCTCGGCCGTCCGATCGACGAGGCCGGCCCGATCGGCGAGAAAGAACAGTGGGTCATCCACCGTCCCGCGCCGAGCTACGCGGAACAGGCCGCGGCCAACGAACTGCTCGAGACCGGCATCAAGGTCATCGACCTGGTCTGCCCGTTCGCCAAGGGCGGCAAGGTCGGCCTGTTCGGCGGCGCCGGCGTCGGCAAGACCGTCAACATGATGGAGCTCATCAACAACATCGCCAAGCAGCACTCGGGCCTGTCGGTGTTCGCCGGCGTGGGCGAGCGTACCCGCGAGGGCAACGACTTCTACCATGAGATGAAGGATTCCAACGTCCTCGACAAGGTCGCGATGGTGTACGGCCAGATGAACGAGCCGCCGGGCAACCGTCTGCGCGTCGCACTGACCGGCCTGACGATGGCCGAGTACTTCCGCGACGAGAAGGACGCGTCCGGCAAGGGCCGCGACGTGCTGCTGTTCATCGACAACATCTACCGCTACACGCTGGCCGGTACCGAGGTGTCCGCGCTGCTCGGCCGCATGCCGTCGGCGGTGGGCTACCAGCCGACGCTCGCCGAGGAAATGGGCGTGCTGCAGGAGCGCATCACCTCGACCAAGACCGGTTCGATCACCTCGATCCAGGCCGTGTACGTGCCCGCGGACGACCTGACCGACCCGTCGCCGGCGACGACCTTCGCGCACCTCGACGCCACCGTCGTGCTGTCGCGCCAGATCGCCTCGCTCGGCATCTACCCGGCGGTCGATCCGCTCGACTCGACCTCGCGCCAGCTCGATCCGAACGTGATCGGCAGCGAGCATTACGAGGTCGCGCGCAAGGTGCAGGGCACGCTGCAGCGCTACAAGGAGCTCAAGGACATCATCGCGATCCTCGGCATGGACGAGCTCTCCGAAGAGGACAAGCAGGTCGTCGCGCGCGCGCGCAAGTGCGAGCGCTTCTTCTCGCAGCCGTTCCACGTCGCCGAGGTGTTCACCGGCTCGCCGGGCAAGTACGTATCGCTCAAGGAGACGATCCGCGGCTTCAGGATGATCGTCGAGGGCGAGTGCGATCACCTTCCGGAGCAGGCGTTCTACATGGTCGGCGGCATCGACGAGGTGTTCGAGAAGGCCAAGAAGATCGCCGCCTGAGCGGTCGTCTTCGGGAATCGGGAGCGGCGGATCGACGATCGGAAAAGTGCCCACGCGCGCACGGCCCGGTCCCTGACGATTCCCGCCTCCCGACTCCCGGTTCCCGTCGAACGAGCAAAGCGAGACAGACATGACCACCATCCGTTGCGACATCGTCAGCGCCGAGGAAGAGATCTTCCACGGGACCGCGCAGATGGTCGTCGCCACCGGCGAGCTCGGCGAACTCGGCATCGCGCCGCGGCACGCGCCGCTGATCACCCGGCTCAAGCCAGGCCAGGTCCGCGTGATCCAGGAGAGCGGCGAGGAGCTGTTCTTCTACGTTTCCGGCGGCATTCTCGAAGTCCAGCCGCAAGTCGTCACCGTGCTCGCCGACACGGCGATCCGCGCCAAGGACCTCGACGAGGCGGCTGCTGTGAAGGCCAAGGAAGAGGCCGAGCGCGCGCTCTCCAACCGCAACGATGCGATCGAAGTCACCGAAGCCCAGGCACAGCTCGCCCAGGCGATCGCCCAGCTCCAGGCCATCGAGCGCCTGCGTCGCATGCTCAAGCACTGAGCGTCCGCCCGCAGATCCACGCCAGACGCCGGCCTCGTGCCGGCGTCTTCGTTTCACGAGCCGCTCGAGTCCGGCTGTGCCCGCACGAGGCACTCGACGACACGAATCGTCCCGATGACCGACCCGCGCGCGACGCCAACCGGGAGCGTTTCCGCACCGTCGCGTCAGCCGGAAACGCCTGCTTGCTAGACTTCGCGCATGAACGCCACCGCTCCGCTGCACGTCATCCTCCTCGCCGCCGGCGAGGGCAAGCGCATGAAGTCCGCGCGCCCGAAGGTCCTGCTGCCGCTCGCCGGCCGGCCGCTGCTCGCCCACGTGATCGACGCCGCGCGCCAGCTCGGACCGGACACGATCCACGTCGTGCATGGCCACCGCGGCGAACAGGTGGTCGATGCCTTTCGCGACCAGCCGGACCTCGCGTGGGTACACCAGCCACAACAGCTCGGTACGGGCCACGCTGTCGGGCTCGCGCTCGCGGCGATACCCGACGCGGCGCGTGTCCTCGTGCTGTATGGCGACGTGCCGCTGATCGGCAGCGATACGCTCGCACCGCTCGCCCGGGCCAGCGCACCACTCGCCGTGCTGGCGGCCGAGCTCGCCGATCCGACCGGCTACGGCCGCGTGCTTCGCGATGCGGCCGGGCGGGTGCGGGCCATCGTCGAGCAGAAGGATGCGACGCCCGAGGAGCGCGCCGTCACGCTGGTCAATACCGGCATCGTCGCGGCCGATGCGGCCCGCTTGCGCGGCTGGCTCGCACGCATCGGCAACACCAACGCCCAGGGCGAATTCTACCTGACCGACGTCTTCGCGCTGGCCGCTGCCGACGGCGTGCCGGCCGCCGTGGCGATCTGTGTCGATCCGGCGGAGGCCTTCGGCGCCAACGATCCCTGGCAGCTCGCCGAACTCGAACGCCATTACCAGCGGCGCGCGGCGCGTTGCCTCGCACTGGCCGGCGTGCGCCTGGCTGATCCGGCGCGTTTCGATCTGCGCGGCACGCTCGAGGTTGCCGCTGACGTCGAGATCGACGTGGACGTGATCTGCGAGGGCCATGTCGTGCTCGGCGAAGGCGTGCGCATCGGGCCGTTCACGCGCCTGAAGGATTGCCGCCTCGCCGCGGGCACCGTGGTGCAGGCGCATTGCGACATCGAGGGCGCCGTCGCCGAGGCTGCCTGCACGATCGGCCCGTTCGCGCGCCTGCGCCCCGGCACGCGGCTCGAGGCCGGCGTGCACATCGGCAACTTCGTCGAGACCAAGCAGACGCACCTCGGCGCGGGCGCCAAGGCCAACCACCTGAGCTATCTCGGCGATGCCGAGATCGGCGTGGCCGTCAACGTCGGCGCCGGCACGATCACCTGCAACTACGACGGCGCGAACAAGCACCGCACCACGATCGGCGATGGCGCATTCATCGGCTCGAATACCGCCCTGGTCGCACCGGTTACCGTCGGCGCCGGCGCGACGATCGGCGCCGGCTCGGTGATCAGCAAGAACGCACCGGCCGGCGAGCTCACCGTGGCGCGTGCGCGTCAGGTCACCCTGCCCGGCTGGCGGCGGCCGGGGAAATCCTGAGGCGCCGCAAACCGCCCGGCTCCGGCCCCCGCGGTGCCCCGGCTCGGCCCGGCCGGCGCCAGCCCCTGCGCTAGAATCGCGCTCTCGCTCGATTTAGGCAGGTCGGACATGTGCGGAATCGTGGGCGCCGCCGCGCGGCGCGACGTGGTCACCATCCTCGTCGAGGGTCTCAAGGCCCTCGAATACCGCGGCTACGATTCCGCCGGCATCGCCTTGCTCACCGATCAAGGCCTCGCGCGCCAGCGCACCAAGGGCAAGGTCCGCGAGCTCGAGAACCTGCTTGCCGAGGCACCGCTCGCCGGCCATACCGGCATCGCGCACACGCGCTGGGCCACGCACGGCGCGCCGAGCACGCACAACGCGCATCCGATCGCCTCGCGCGACACGGTCGCCGTCGTGCACAACGGCATCATCGAGAACCACGACGAGCTGCGTGCCGAACTGCGCGCGCTGGGCTACGAGTTCGCCACCGAGACGGACACCGAGGTCATCGCGCATCTCATCGAGCACCAGCAGAGCCAGGGCCGCGACCTGCTCGCGGCCGTGCAGCGCACGATCGCGCGCCTGCGCGGCGCCTACGCGATCGCCGTGGTCTCGCAGCGCGAGCCCGGCCGCGTGATCGGCGCGCGCCGCGGTAGCCCGATGGTCGTCGGCCTCGCCGACGGCGAGCAGTTCCTCGCCTCCGACATCTACGCGCTGCTGCCCGTGACGCGTCGCTTCATCTACCTCGCCGAGGGCGACGTGGTCGATCTGCGCATCGATGCGGCGCAGGTCTACGACGAGCACGGCCAGGCGGTGCAGCGTCCCGTCAAGCAGGCGACGATCGGCGCCGACGCGGTCGAGCGCGGCGAGTACCGCCACTACATGCTCAAGGAAATCCACGAGCAGCCGCAGGCGATCGCCGACACGCTCGAAGGGCGCGTCGTCGGCCGGCGCATCCTGAGCGAGATCTTCGGCGTCGGTGCGAAGGAACTGCTCACGCGCACGCGGGCCGTGCAGATCGTCGCCTGCGGCACGAGCTACCACGCCGGCCTCGTCGCGCGGCACTGGATCGAATCGCTCGCGAAACTGCCGTGCAGCGTGGAGATCGCCTCGGAATACCGCTATCGCGACGGCGTAGTGCTGCCCGACACGCTGTTCATCTCGATCAGCCAGTCCGGCGAGACGGCCGACACGCTCGCCGCGCTGAAGCTCGCGCGGACGCGCGGCTATCTCGCCACGCTCGCGGTGTGCAACGTGCCGGAATCCTCGATCGTGCGCGAATCGGACCTCGTGCTGATGACGCGCGCCGGCCCGGAGATCGGTGTCGCTTCGACCAAGGCCTTCACCACGCAGCTCACCGCGCTCGCGCTGCTCGCCCTGGAGCTGGCGCGTCATCACGGTCTGGACGCGACGCGCTACGAGGCGCTCGTCCATCAGCTCGAAACCGCGCCCGGCGCGGTGCGTGCCGCGCTGGCGCTCGATCCACAGGTCCGTGCGCTCGCCGAGCGCTTCGTCGCCAAGCAGCACACCCTGTTCCTCGGCCGCGGCACGCAGTTCCCGATCGCGATGGAAGGCGCGCTCAAGCTCAAGGAGATCTCCTACATCCACGCCGAAGCCTATGCGGCCGGCGAGCTCAAGCACGGGCCGCTGGCCCTGGTCGACGAGGACATGCCGGTCGTCGCGGTCGCGCCGAACGACCACCTGCTCGAGAAGCTCAAGTCGAACATCGAGGAAGTCCGCACGCGCGGTGGCGAGCTGTACGTGCTCGCCGATGCGGAGGTCGCCGCGCACCTGCCGCGCGGCAACGGTCACCTGCTCGCCCTGCCGGTCTGCGGCGAATTCATCGCGCCGATCGTGTTCACCGTGCCGCTGCAGCTCCTCGCCTACCACGTCGCCGTACTGCGAGGCACGGACGTGGATCAGCCGCGCAATCTCGCCAAGAGCGTGACGGTGGAGTGAGCCAGGCGGGCCTGCACCCTAGTCGCGGCCCGCGACGGGGCCGCGATGGCGTGCCCGATCGGGCGGCAGGTCCTGCCGCCAGGCCCGGGATCGATCAGGCCGCCGGCAGGCCGAACTGGCGCAGCATCGAGCCGGCCGCCTCGCGGCCGTCGTGTACGGCACGCACGACCAGATCGGCACCGCGCACCGTGTCGCCGCCCGCGTAGATCTTCGGGTTCGAGGTCTGCAACGGCAGCCGGCCGGTTCCGCCGACGCGCAGCCGGCCGCTCGCATCGGTCTCGATACCGAATTGGGCGCACCAGGACGGCGGGCTCGGCTGGAAACCGAACGCGAGGATCACGACATCGGCCGGCAGGACTTCCTCGCTGCCGGGCACCGCTTCGGGGCGCGCGCGGCCGCTGCCGTCGGTGACCAGACGCGTCTCCACGACACGCACGCCACTCGCCCGACCGCCGCCGACGATCTCGAGCGGCTGGCGGTTGAAGCGGAACACGACGCCTTCGTCCTTCGCGTACTTCACCTCGCGTCGCGAGCCAGGCATGTTCGCCTCGTCGCGGCGGTATACGCAGCTCACCTGTGCGGCGCCGAGGCGGATCGAGGTGCGCACGCAGTCCATCGCGGTGTCACCACCGCCGAGCACGACGACGCGCTGGCCGGCGAGATCCGGCAGCGTCTCGCCGGGCCGCTCGGTGCCGAGCAGGCGGCGCACGTTCGCGATCAGGAACGGCAGCGCGGCGTGTACGCCCGGCAACGTCTGACCGGGCAGGCGGCCATCGGTGCTGGTATAGGCGCCGGTCGCGATGAACACCGCGTCGTAGCCGTCGAGCAGGCTCGGGAACGGCACGTCGCGGCCGACCTCGACGCCGAGCGCGAAATGCACGCCGAGGCCTTCGAGCACTTCGCGGCGCTGGCGCACCACGGCCTTGTCGAGCTTGAACGGCGGAATGCCGAAGGTCAGCAGGCCGCCAATCTCCTCGTGGCGATCAAACACGTCCACGGCCACGCCACTGCGCACGAGGCGATCGGCGGCAGCGAGTCCGGCCGGGCCGGCACCGACGATCGCAACGCGCTTGTCGGTCTTCGGTGCGAGCACCGCCGGCCGCCAGCCGCGCTTGATGGCTTCGTCGGTGACCCAGCGCTCGATCGCGCCGATCGTGACCGCGCCGAAACCTTCCTCGAGCGTGCAGTCGCCCTCGCAGAGCCGGTCCTGCGGACAGACGCGCCCGCAGATCTCGGGCAGCGGGTTGGTCTCGTGCATTAGAGCGGCGGCATCCTCGATGCGCCCGGCCTGCACGAGCTTGAGCCATTGCGGGATGCGGTTGTGCAGCGGGCAGGCCCAGGAACAGTACGGATTGCCGCAATCCAGGCAGCGTGCCGCCTGGTCGGTGCCGTCGCCATTCGCGAAGCCGGCATGGATCTCGGCGAAGCCGAGCACGCGCACCGGCACCGGCACTTCACTGGGCAGGGCGCGATGGAACTTGAGGAACGGGAAAGTCTTCTCACTCATGCCGCGCGCCTCAGTTCCTCGGCGAGCGCATCGAGACTGGCCGCCTTCGGCTTGACCAGCCAGATCTTGTGCAGCACGTCGCGGAAGTCGCCGAGCAGGCGTTCCGCCCAGGCGCTGCCGGTGTGCTCGATGTGCGCGCGCAGCAGGGTGCGCAGGTGCTGGAGGTGGTTTTCCATGCCCTCGAGCGAGATGCGGTGGATATCCACGAGTTCGTGGTTGTAGCGGTCGACGAAGTCGCGTTCGAGATCGAGCACATAGGCGAAGCCGCCGGTCATGCCCGCACCGAAGTTCAGGCCGGACCGGCCGAGCACGACGACCACGCCGCCGGTCATGTATTCACAGCCGTGATCGCCGACCCCCTCGACCACCGCGAGCGCGCCGGAATTGCGCACCGCGAAGCGCTCGCCGGCGCGGCCCGCGGCGTACAGCTCGCCGCCGGTCGCGCCGTACAGACAGGTGTTGCCGAGGATCGGCGTGTGCTGGGTCGGACAGCGTAACCGCGCCGGCGGACGGATCACGATGCGGCCGCCGGCCATACCCTTGCCGACGCCATCGTTCGCCTCGCCGGTCAGCACCAGATGCACGCCGCCGGCATTCCACGCGCCGAAACTCTGTCCGGCCGTGCCGTCGAGTTCCAGCACGATCGGCTCGTCGGCCATGCCCTGGTCACCGTGTCGCCGCGCGACGGCGCCCGACAAGCGGGCGCCGATCGCGCGATCGACGTTGGAGACGGGATAGCGGAACACGCCGCCGCGCCGGCTGGCCACGGCCGCGGCCGTGTCCTGCTCGATGCGCAGGGCCAGCGCGCTCGGCCCGGCGACCAGCGCACCGGCGCAGCGGAAATCGCCGCCCGACGCCGGACGCGCCGAGTCGAGCAGCGCCGAGACATCGAGCACCTGCTGCTTCGGCGTGATGCCGGGCAGATGCTCGAGCAGCTCGGTACGGCCGACGACCTCGGCGAGACTCGTCACGCCGAGCGCGGCGAGATGCTCGCGCACTTCCTCGGCGACGAAGCGGAAGAAGTTCACGACCATGTCGGGCAGGCCGAGGAAGTGCTTCTGACGCAGCACCTCGTGCTGTGTCGCCACGCCGGTGGCACAGGAGTTCAGGTGGCAGATGCGCAGGTACTTGCAACCGAGGGCCACCATCGGCGCGGTGCCGAAGCCGAACGAGTCGGCACCGAGGATCGCGGCCTTGACCACGTCGAGACCGGTCTTGAGGCCGCCGTCGGTCTGCAGGATCACGCGCTGGCGCAGGCCGTTGTAGACGAGCGTCTGATGGGTCTCGGCAAGACCGAGCTCCCACGGCGTGCCGGCGTAGCGGATCGAGGTGATCGGGCTCGCGCCGGTGCCGCCATCGTGGCCGGAGACGGTGATCAGGTCGGCACCGGCCTTGACCACGCCCGCGGCGATCGTGCCGACGCCGGCATGCGAGACGAGCTTGACCGAGATCAGCGCCTTCGGATTCGCCTCGCGCAGGTCGTGGATCAGCTCGGCGAGATCCTCGATCGAATAGATGTCGTGATGCGGGGGCGGCGAGATCAGGCCGATGCCGGGCTTGGCATAGCGCAGCCGCGCGATCAGGCCGTTGACCTTGTGGCCCGGCAGCTGGCCGCCCTCGCCAGGCTTCGCGCCCTGGGCGATCTTGATCTGCAGCACCTCGGCGTTGACCAGATAGGCCGGCGTGACGCCGAAGCGGCCCGAGGCGACCTGCTTGATCTTCGACATGCGCTCGGTGCCGTAGCGCGCCGGGTCCTCGCCGCCCTCGCCGGAGTTCGAGCGCGCACCGAGCCGGTTCATCGCGATCGCGAGCGCCTCGTGCGCCTCGGGCGAGAGCGCGCCGAGCGACATGCCGGCCGAGTCGAAACGCTTGAGCACGCTATCGGCCGGCTCGACCTTCGCGAGCGGCAGCGGCGCGGCCGCGGGCCTGAGCACGAGCAGGTCGCGCAGCGCCGACGGCGGGCGGCCGTTCACGGCCTCGGCGTAGCGCCGGTAGAGCGACTCGTCGCCGGTGCGCACCGCGGCTTGCAGCGCACCGATCACGGCCGGGTTGTACATGTGGTATTCGCCGTCCGGCACGGCCTTCAGCAGCCCGCCGGGCAGGAGCCAGCGCGACGGCGTCTCGGCCGCACGCGCCTGCACGCGCAGCTCGCGCTCGAGGTCCGCGAAGCCGGCGCCGCCGATGCGTGCCGGCGTGCCCGGGAAGCAGAGTTCGACCACCGCAGGGTCGAGGCCGACGATCTCGAACAGCTGCGCGCCGCGATAGCCCGCGATTGTCGAGATGCCCATCTTCGAAAGGATCTTCAGGAGACCCTTGCGGATGCCGCGCCGGTAACTGCGGCCGATTTCCGACAGCGGCTCGCCCTCGCGGCCCTTCAGCTCGCCGCGGCGGTTCATGTCGAACAGCGTCTGGTAGGCGAGATACGGGTAGACCGCGGTCGCACCGAAGCCGATCAGGCAGGCGAAGTGGTGCGGGTCGCGCGCGCTGCCGGTCTCGACCAGCAAGTTGCAGTCACAGCGCAACTGCATCCTGACGAGATGCGCGTGGATCGCGCCGGTCGCGAGCAGGGCGTGCACCGGCGTGAGGCCCGGCTGTGGATAACGATCCGACAGCAGCAGCAGCACGGCGCCATCGCGCACCGCCGCCTCGGCCTCGGCACACAGCCGGTGCAGGGCCTGCTCGAGGGTCTCGCCGGCACCGAAATACAGATCGATCTGCCGCTGCTGACCGAGGAACTCCGGCAGGGCGAGGATCTGGCGCAGCTTGCGTTGCGAGAGGATCGGCGAATTGAGCAGCAGCTGGCGCGCGTTGTGGCGCGACAGCTCGAACACGTTTCCCTCGCGGCCGATCTGCGTCACGAGCGACATGACCAGGCGCTCGCGCAGCGGATCGATCGGCGGGTTGGTGACCTGCGCGAAAGCCTGACGGAAATACTCGTACAGCGGCCGCGACATCTGCGAGAGCACGGCGATCGGCGTGTCGTCGCCCATCGAACCGGTCGCTTCGGCCTCGCTCTCGGCCAGCGACTTCAGCACCACGTCGCGTTCCTCGCGGGTCAGCGCGAACAGGTGCTGGAAGCGCGCGAGCACGTCCGGTGCGAACGGCTCGGCGGCCAGGCCCGGATCGATCAGATACGACTCGAGGTAGATGACTTCCTCGCGCAGCCATTGCTTGAACGGCGCACGGGCGCGGTTGATCGCATCGATCGCCGGCCCATCGAGCAGGCGGTGCTCGACGAGATCGACCGCGAGCATCTCGCCGGGCCCGAGCCGGCCCTTGGCGACGGTGCGCTCGGGCGGCACGTCCCACAGGCCCGCCTCGGAGGCGATGATGAGATGGCCGTCGTCGCTCTGCGCCCAGCGCGCCGGGCGCAGGCCGTTGCGGTCGAGGGTGCAGGCCGCGTAGCGCGCATCGCACATGACGAGGCCGGCCGGGCCGTCCCAGGGTTCACTGTGCAGCGCGTAGTACTCGTAGAACGCCTCGAGGTCTTCGTCGATGTCCTCGCGTGCGCCCCAGGCCGGCGGCACCAGGATGCGCATCGCGGTCAGCAGATCGAGGCCGCCGGCGAGCAGCACCTCGAGCATGTTGTCGAGGCTCTGCGAGTCGGAACCACCGGTGCTGACCAGCGGCCCGAGGTCGGAGAAATCGACCAGCGGCGAGCGGTACTTCGCGGCACGCGCGAGCGTCCAGGCGCGATTCGCCTGGATGGTATTGATCTCGCCGTTGTGCGCGAGCAGCCGGAACGGCTGCGCGAGCTGCCAGTTCGGCCGGGTATTCGTCGAGAAGCGCTGGTGGAACACGGCCGCGCAGGCGGCGAGATCGGTGCGCTGGAGATCCGCAAACACCTCGCGCAGCCGGCCCGGCGCGGACATCGACTTGTAGCCGATATCGGTCGCCGAAAGGCTCACGACGTAGAAATCCGCCTCGTCGCAGAGGGCCTGCTCGGCGCGCCGGCGCGCCCGGAACAGGGCGCGTTCGAAGGCCGGCTCGGCGAGTGCCTCGGGCGCATCGACGAAGATCTGGCGGATTGCCGGACGATGGGCGAGGCCGAGCGGCCCGCAGGGTTCGTCGGCGAGCGGCACGTCGCGCCAGCCGGCGACGGCGAGCCCTTCGGCGGCGACGCAGGCTGCGAGCGTGGCTTCGGCGGCGGCGGCGCGCGCGGCGTCGTGCGGCAGGAACACGAGGCCCGCGGCGAAGCGTGCGGCGAGCGCGATGCCGGCGTCCGCAGCGAGCCCGCACAGCCAGGCCTCGGGACGGTGCAGCAGGATGCCGGAGCCGTCACCGGTCACGCCGTCGGCGTTCACGCCACCGCGGTGCGACATCTTGGCCAGCGCGGAAAACGCCTGGTCGACCAGCCAGGTACTGGCGCGCCCGTCGATGCTGGCGATCAGCCCGAAACCGCAGCTGTCGCGTTCGAAGGCGGAGTCGTACAAGCGCGGCGGGCAGCCTGGCGTCATGGGTGTCGTCGTGCAGACCCGGCGGTGCCGGTCCAGTGCGGCCACAGGCGGGGAAGCGGGGATGGCACGTTCCGTCGCGCCCTCGGGATCTCGCGATCGCCGCCGACCGAATGAAGCATAGATTGGTGCGGCGCGTCAAACGACGATTCGGGCTAATAAAAACTGCCCATAAGCGCAGGCGGCGAATGACCGGAACGGCCAGTCTGCAAAACCCGCGGACGCGGGTGTTCAGCCCTCGAAATCGCCGCGGAAGATGGCGTCGGTGAGCTCGTAGGCGCCGATGTCGATGGCACCGAGCGCGATGCGCGGCTGACCGGCCGCGTCCAGGGTGCCGACGCCGCCGGGCACTCCCGCATTGCCTGCATCGCGCAGCGGCGAGTCGCCGCGCAGGCGGTAATCACCGGCGCCGGCGAAGTGCGGATCGACGGCGAGCGGGTTGGCGTTGCTGTCCGGTGTGCCGGCCAGGCTTTCGATGTCGTCGCTGTCGAGCGCAGCACCGCCGGTGGTGTTCAGTTCGAGATCGGTCCCGCTGTTGCCCCAGAACATGCTGTTGCCGATCGCGACCGGCGCGCCGCCGCCGAAGCGGATGCCGCCGACGCTGCCCGCGCCCTGGTTGTCGGCCACGGCGACGTTGTTGAACGTCATGCCCGGACCGCTCTGGGCATACAGATAGACCGGCGGCACGCTGGCGGTCGTCGCGTTCTGTGCAAAAACGACGTTGCGGACCACGAGCGCGCCGGTCGCGCTGTTGAGGACCGCCGCCGGGAAGCCGCCGCTGGCGTGGTGACCGACGACGACGGCGTTCTCGAGGCTCAACGTCGCGGTCGAGGCATCGCCGAGCGCGATGTCGACCGGCGCATTGAAAGCGGTTGCGATGCCGTTGCGCAGTGTCAGGTTGCGGACCGCGAGATCGCCGGTCGTCTTGTTCTGGTACAGGCTGAGCACGGCATGCGCACCGGCACCGTCGAGCACGGTCAGCGCCGGGTCGTCGCCGCGTTCGAGGCAGGATTTGGCCGGCGTCTGCACGTAGCCGCCCTCGATCGTGAGCGACTTACCGTCGCTGCCGAAGAAGCCGAACACCAGGCCGGACGGCGTGTAACTGCCTGCGGCGATACGGATCTCGTCGTCCATGCCATTGCTGCCGGCATCCTGCAGCGCCGCCGCCAGCGTGGCAGCATCCTGCACGCAGTACATCGTCGCCGGCGCCACGGGCGACAGGCCCATGCCGAGCAGGACGAGGAGTATCGGAACGCCGGATCGCTTCATGGACGGATCCCCCGCAGGATCGGAAATGCGCCTTCCAATGCGCGCCGGATGCCGAAGCGAACGGCCGACGCTTTGCGCTGAGCAGCAGCCATGGCCCATCGCGGTGCCGATCGTGCGGCGATGCTGCAAGCAGCAGGTCGAAGCGGTGCGGCGGCAGGAATACGGCGGCGCTCGCCTGCCGGGCACAGCGCGGCAGCAGCCACGCGCGCTGGCATGGAATCTGCTGCCGCCGCAAAGGATGGCCGAGGCAGGCGAGCGACAGCGGCCGCCGCCATCCCAGCTAGGGCCGCTCTCTCAACCCAGGACTTGTGCATGGAAAAGGTCTTCTACTCGGTCGCCGACGTCGCTGCCGCACGTGCGGTGCTCGATCGTCTGCACGAACTCGACGTGCCCGACACGGCAATCGCCCTGGTCGCGCCGACCGGCACGCAGATGGAAAACTTTCCCGATGCGGTGCTGGAAAACGCCACCGACATCGGTCCGGCCGCCGCACGTGGCGCCGCGATCGGCGGCAGCCTCGGTCTGATCGGTTCGTTGCTGGTCGCGGCATTCCCGCCGACCGGGGTCATACTCGGTGGTGCCGCCCTGCTCGCGGCGACCGCCGGCGGCGCGCTCATGGGTGCCTGGTCGGCCACGCTGATCGGCGCGACCATCCCGAACGAGGCCGCGCGTCACTTCGAAAGCGAGCTGGAGCGGGGCCGCATCCTGATCGCCGTCGAGTGGCCGGACCTGAAGCCGGCGAGTCTCGAGCATCTGCCCGGATTGCCACCCGGCGCCGTGCGCCGCCTGAGCGTGCCGGACGACGGCGAGGCATAGACGGGGCAGCCAGGCGACGACATGTCCACAGGCCGAAGTCGGCTGCCCGGGCGGTGACGACATTGCACCGGTTCCGTCCCCTATCGCGTGATCTTCACCGCAACCGGAATGCGCCCGAGGCGCCGGTCGCGCCGCGAGACGCGCGGCAAGTCTCGCCAGCGGCGCCGCCCGGCGGCCGCGTGCGATGTGGCCTGCCGGATCAGGCTTCGAAGCCATCGCGGAAGAGCGTGTCATCCGGCACCTCGTAGGCGCCAATGTCCACGCTGCCGAATGCGAGGCGCGGCATGCCGGCAGCGTCCGTAAGGCCGATGCCGCCCAGTGCCGCCGGATTGCCCGCATCGCGCAGCGGCGAGTCGGGCCGGAGGCGGAAATCGTCGCTATCCGCCGCGACGAAGCCCGGATCGACGTTCAGGGTGTCCGTCTCGTCGAGGAGGGACGAGGTATTCAGGCTCAGGTTCGCGATCCCGATGTCATTGTGGTCGAGCGCGACGGTGCCGGTGTTCTGCACGATATCGAGCTCGGCCGCGCCGCTGCCCCAGAAGATGCCGTTGGCGATCGACAGGCTGCCTTCGACGTCGAAATGGATGCCGGGCAGGTTGTCCGCGCCGATGACGGTGACGTTGTTGAAGATGACGTCGCCGCCCGGCGGCGGCGCGTAGCGCGTGACGAGGATCGGCAACACGCCGGCCGGCGCCTCGTTGTGTGCGAAAACCACGTTGCGCACCACGATGCCGCCCTGCTCGGCCGCCAGCCAGATGGCGGGCGTGTAATAGGGCTGGCCGTTGAACTGAAACACGATGCCACGGTTCGCGCTGACGATCGCGTTCTCGATCGTGAGCACGTTGCCGCCGGCACCGAGCAGTTCCAGCGCGGAGGTGAGGCCCGCCGCCAGCCCATTGCGCAGGGTGAGATTCCTCAGCGTCACGTCGCCCGACCCGGGAAACGAATCGATGCGCAGCAACGTGCCGGTGGCGTTACCGTCGAACGCGGTCAATGTCGGGTCATCCGTTCGCACCGAACACGGTGCCCCATCCTCCGGGGACTGGTAGCCGCCCTCGATGAGCAAGGCATGGCCAAGCTCGGCGACGTTGAACGCGCCGGGCTGCGTGGGCGGGCCGTAGGTGCCGATGACGAGCCGGATCGCGTCGTCCTCCGCGTTCTGCCAGGACTGCTGTAGCGCGGCATCGAAGCCTTGCCGATCGGTAACGCAGAAGGTCGCGCACTCGCCGCCCGCGGACAGGGCGATCAGGACGGAGCCGAGAGGCAGGGCGGAACGGCAGGGCGGCATGAGAGGAAACCGGAAGCCGGACTGCCATGCTCAAGCCGCTCCCGGGACACAACCGAACGCGTGCCGGTGCAGTGCCAGGCGTGACTGGACGCAGGTGGCGTCTGGTTCAGAGCGCGTCGCTGTCCATCTCGCCGGTGCGGATGCGCAGTACCTGATCGAGTGAATAGACGAAGATCTTGCCGTCGCCGATCTTGCCGGTATTCGCAGCGTGCATGATCGCCTCGACCGCCCGCTCGGCGAGCGCATCGGGCACCGCGACCTCGAGCTTGATCTTTGGCAGGAAATCGACCACGTACTCGGCGCCGCGATAAAGCTCGGTATGGCCCTTCTGACGGCCGAAGCCCTTCACCTCGGTCACGGTGATGCCCTGCACGCCGGCCTCGGCGAGCGCCTCGCGCACGTCGTCGAGCTTGAACGGCTTGATGATGGCCATGACCATCTTCATGCGGAGTCCTCACGGTTGCCTGCGTGACGACTATAACGGATCGCCGCCGCGGGCCGGGTCGGAAATTTCCGACCCGGCGGCGCGGGAAGCGCCGAAGCGGGTACGCGCCACCGCGGCTACACTGGCGCTCTCCGCTTCGAGGCACCGCTGCCATGATCGATCTGCGTTCCATCGACGACCTCGCTCGGCGTCTCGCCGAGCTGGTCCCGCCCGGCGCCCGCGAGGCGCGCGACGAACTCGCCGGCAATTTCCGTGACGTGCTGCGCGCCGGCCTGCGGCGTCTCGATCTCGTTACCCGCGAAGAGTTCGACGTACAGCGCTGCGTGCTGCTGCGCACGCGCGAGAAGGTCGAGGAACTCGAAGCGAGCGTGGCGCGTCTCGAGGCGCTGCTCGGCACGCAGGCACACTGAGCCCGGCGGGCTCCGAACGTCTCCGCCGACGCCGACGTACGGCAGACAGATCATGCCCCGAATGGGTCAAGGCGGTGCGCCCGTGCATGTTCGTTCGGCTCGGAGGCATCCATTTATCCCAGTGAGCGTTGCTGATCTCATGCGTCGATCCGCACTACGCTCGGTTGATTCATGGACCCCGCGCCCCTGCTCGGGACTCGGCCACGGATGGCCCCACGCATGAGTCTAGCCGTCGTGCACTCGCGCGCCCAGGAAGGCATAGCGGCACCGGCGGTGACGGTCGAGGTGCATCTTTCGGGAGGATTACCCGGCACCTCGATCGTCGGCTTGCCCGAAGCTGCGGTGAAGGAATCCCGTGACCGCGTGCGCGTCGCGATCCAGAACGCGCGCTTCGACTATCCCGGCCGGCGCATCACCGTGAATCTCGCGCCCGCCGATCTGCCCAAGGACGGCGGCCGCTTCGATCTGCCGATCGCGCTCGGCATCCTCGCCGCTTCCGGGCATCTGCCACGCGAGGCGCTGGCCGAGGCGGAATTCCTCGGCGAACTCGCGCTGTCCGGCGAACTGCGTCCGGTCACCGGCGTACTGCCGGCGCTGCTGAAGGTCCGCGCCAGCGGCCGGCGCGCGGTGGTGCCGGCCGCGAATGCGGCCGAAGCGGCGCTGGTCGAGGATGCCGACGTGCGCGTCGCGCACAACCTGCTGGATGTCTGCGCCCACCTCTGCGGGACTGCAGAACTACCCCGCCCGACCGCGGCCGCTCCGTTTGCCATCGACAGCGAGGAATCCGACCTGGCGGACGTGCGCGGCCAGGCGCAGGCACGGCGCGCGCTCGAGATCGCCGCGGCCGGTGCCCACCATCTCCTGATGCTCGGCCCGCCGGGCACCGGCAAGACCATGCTCGCGAGCCGCCTGCCCGGCATTCTGCCGCCACTCGATGATCACGAAGCACTGGAAACCTGCGCCGTGCATTCCGTGGCGGGCCATCCGATCGCCCTCGACCGCTGGCGCCGCCGACCATTCCGCGCCCCGCACCACACCGCCTCCGCGGCAGCCCTAGTCGGCGGTGGCTCGCAACCACGCCCGGGCGAGATTTCCCTCGCCCATCACGGCGTACTGTTCCTCGACGAGCTGCCGGAATTCGACCGGCACGTGCTCGAGGTGCTGCGCGAGCCGCTCGAATCCGGACGCATCGTGATCTCGCGGGCCGCGCGCCAGGCCGAATTCCCGGCCCGCTTCCAGCTCGTCGCCGCAATGAACCCGTGCCCGTGCGGCCATGCCGGCGATCCGCGCGGCCGCTGCGCCTGCACGCCGGACCAGATCCAGCGCTACCGTGCGCGCCTCTCCGGTCCGCTGCTCGATCGGATCGACCTGCAGATCGAGGTGCCGCGCGTGCCGCTCGCCGAGCTGTCGACGGGCCAGGCACCGGGCGAATCGAGCGCCACGGTGCGCGAGCGCGTCTCGGCCGCCCGCCGGCGCCAGCTCGAACGCGCCGGCAAGCCGAACGCGGCGCTCGGCACGCGCGAAGCCGAGCGGACCTGCGCGCTAGCGCCGGCCGACCGTGCCCTGCTCGAACGCGCCGTCGATCGTCTCGGCCTGTCGGCGCGCGCCTACCACCGCATCCTGCGCGTGGCACGCACCATCGCCGACCTTGCCGGCAGTGAACGCATCGAGCAGGCGCATCTCGCCGAAGCGATCCAGCTGCGACGCCTCGATCGCGAGCACTGACCGGCCATCCCGCGCGGCCCGGGAGCGCACGGCGCGTGCTCGGTGCCGGGTCGAGCATGCGCCCGTACGACCCGGATGACGCACGCCACGCGCTGCGGCACAGTCGGCCGCTCCGATCCTGCCCTCCGACCGCCATGAACGACCCGCATGACGTCCTCCCGCCGACCGGTGGTCTGCGCGCGGTGCTCGACCACCTGCCGGTGGACACGGCCGAGGCCGCGCTCGGCGTGGTCGTGGCCAGTGCCGGCTCGACGTATCGCAAGCCCGGCGCCCTGCTGCTGTTCGACGGCGGAACGCGCACCGGCTGGCTGTCCGGCGGCTGCCTCGAGGCGGAACTCGAAGCCGCGGCGCGCGAGGTCCTCGCCACCCGCCGTGCGCGACTCGCGGTGTTCGACACGCGCGACGAGGCCGATCTGTGGTTCGGCTCGGCGAGCGGCTGCCGTGGCGAGGTGCGTGTCCTGCTGCTGCCGATTTCCGGCGCTGCGCCGCTGGTGAACGCTTTGGGCGCGCTGGCCGCGGGCCGGGCGGCGCTCGACCTCGTGCTGCACGGCGACGGCAGCGGCCGGGCAAGCCTCGGCGGCTGCGCCTGGCACTGGCCAGCGAGCGCGCCGGGCGAGGCCGGCGGCCCCTGCTGGCGCCTGCGTCTCGCGCCGCCGCCGCGCGTCCTGCTGCTCGGCGCCGGCCCGGAGAGTGCGCCGCTGTGTGCGTTCCTGCGCCGGCTCGGCTGGTTCGTCGATGCAGTCGAACACCGCGGCCGCTGGACCACGGCACTCACGGCGGCGGATCGCCACCTCAGCGCACCGCCGCAACGTGCCTGGGATGATCTCGATCCCATACGCTACGCCGCGGCGCTGGTCATGGGTCATCACTTCGCCAACGATCTCGAACACCTGCGCCGGCTCGCCGGATGCGCCATCCCCTACGTCGGCCTGCTCGGTCCGACCGCACGCCGCGATGCGCTGCTAGCCGGACTCGGCACGCCCGAGGCGGCA
>CAYYHP010000021.1:0-25884 GCA_964471815.1 uncultured Rhodanobacteraceae bacterium | reverse complement strand
CCAGGGTCGCACCGAGTTGGCGCGCGACACTGCCGCCACCGCCACGCAGGCCGGAGACCTTGTACAGCGAGGCCAGGGCGATGACGGCCAGCGTGATGAGTGTGCTGCCGACCAGGGCGGGCACGACCGGCGGCAACGCAGTCGCATGGCGCTTGCCGGCGAAGAGCCCGAAGGCAGCGAGCACGCTCGCATCGACCGCCGCCACGATGGCGAGCACGGCAAGGACGAACAGGACGATCATGCGCCGCGAGGCGGCGCGGGCGCGATCCTGGTTCTCGAAGAAGTTCATGCCTGGCGTCCGCTGAGGAATGTCGCCGGGTCCGGCCTCGCGGCATGCCGCCGCGCAGCCGCGGCGATGCCATTGGGCGTGGGATGCTGCAGACGGCGCGGCTGGATCACGCGGTCGCGGATCAGCCGAACGACACCTTCGGGGCCTGGCGCTTCTCCGGTGCCTCGATCTCGAGGAGCTGGGCCGGCTGGAAGTTGAAAGCGTTGGCGACGATCGAGTTCGGGAAGGTCTCGCGCCGGTTGTTGTAGCCCATCACCGCATCATTGTAGGCCTGGCGCGCGAAGGAGACCTTGTTCTCGGTCGAGGTCAGCTCCTCGGAGAGCTGCATCATGGTCTGGTTGGCCTTGAGATCCGGATAGGCTTCGCTCAGCGCGAACAGCCGGCCGAGGGTCTGACCGAGCTGTGCCTCGGCGCCGGAGAGCTGCTGCATCGCGACCGGATCGCCGGGATTGGCCTTGGCACCGGCCAGCCCGGACACGGCCGCATTGCGCGCCTGGACGACCGCTTCGAGCGTCTCGCGCTCATGCTTCATGTAACCCTTGGCGATCTCGACCAGATTCGGGATCAGGTCGTAGCGCCGGGTCAACTGCACGTCGATCTGCGCGAAGGCATTCTTGTAGCCGTTGCGCGAGGTCACGAGGCCGTTGTAGATGCCGATGAAGTACATGACAATCGCGGCCACGACCACCAGCAGTACGATGAACGCCATGTTGCATTCCTCCGCTCTCGGATCACACGAAGCGTGCTGCGTGCAGCATAGCACGCAGGTTCAGTCCGCTCCGGCGCTCCGCGGCACATGGCTCTGAAGTATTGGTTCACGCTCGGCGTCGGCCTGCTGGCCTGCGTCGCCATCGATACCTCCGCCGCTCGCCCGGCGTCGCCGCAGGCCGCGCGAGCCGCGCGCGCGAAGCCGCGTGCAGTTGCGCAGAAATCCTCACCCGCCAAGCCGACCGCGGCGGTGGCATCGGCCACGTCGAAGGTAATCGCCGGCGCGGAGGCGAATGCGGTCCGGCAGATGAATGCCTGGCTCGACGCGATCGACGGCTCGCGCCTGATCTCCGGTATGGCCGTGGCCGTGGTCAAGGACGATCAGGTGCTGCTGCAACGCGGCATCGGCTATGCCGACGCCAGCGCACGCATTCCGGTCACACCGGATACGGTGTTCCGGCTCGCCTCATTGTCGAAATCCTTTGCCGCAACGTTGACGGGCGTGCTCGTGCAGGATGGTTATCTGTCTTGGGACACGCGCGTCGGCGGCGTGCTGCCGACCTTCGAACTGAAGAATGCCGGTGCTGCGGAACGGCTCAGCGTGCGCGACATTCTGAGCCACCGCGTCGGCCTGCCGCACAACACCTACGACCGCCTGCTCGAGCAGGACAAGCCATACCCGATGCTGGTCGAGAAGCTGCGTGAGGTCGATCTCACCTGCGCGGTCGGCGAGTGCTATGGCTATCAGAACATCGCGTTCAGCCTGATCGGCGACGTGGTCTATGCAGTGACCGGCGACTTCTATTATCACCAGGTCGAGAAACGCCTGTTCCACCCGCTCGGCATGAGCACCGCGACCTACGGACGCGACGCGCTGGAGAGCAGCGCCAGCTGGGCCCGGCCGCACGCACGACGCGGCCGCGACTGGGTGCCGTTCGAGCCGCGCGAGAGTTACTACCACGTGCCGCCCGCGGCCGGCGTGAACGCCAGCATCAAGGACATGACGCAATGGCTGATCGCGCAGATGGGCGGCCGGCCGGACGTGCTCACGCCCGCCCTGCTCGAAACGCTGCACGCACCGCTGGTGCGCACGCCGGTCGAACTGCGCGCCTCGCCGTGGCGTCGCAACCGGTTGCACGATGCGCAGTACGCCCTCGGCTGGCGCGTCTACGACTATGCCGGTGAGACGCTGGTCTTTCACGGCGGCGCGGTACAGGGCTATCGCGGCCTGGTCGCCTTCTTTCCGAAATACCGCTTCGGCGCAGTCATGCTCTGGAACTGCGAATCGAGCCTGCCGTCCGGGCTCATGCCGATGCTGCTCGACCGCTTCCTCGGCCTGCCCGAGGTCGATTGGGCAGGCGTCGAGCGGCTCGATCCCGCCAGCGTCGCCATCGGTGGCGAAGGCGAGTAATCGCTTTGCGTGAGCCCGGCGGCAACGCGCCGGCAAGCATCCACGGCCCGGCCCCAGCCGATCACGGGGACGAGCGCGCTCCTGCGCCGATCGTTCGCAGTCCGGATGGGGACTCCCGAAACGCACCGGGCCGGCGATAGGCCGGCCCGGTCGGAACGACTTCGATACCGCGGATGCTCAGCCGCCGCCGAGCTTGAACTCGATGCGTCGACGCATCGTGCTCTCGACCGCCTGCCCGTTGCGCAGCGCCGGGGAAAAACTCCAGCGCGCGACGGCGTCCAGCGCGGCGCGATCGAAGACCCGCGCGGGCTGCGAGTCGATCACGTGCGCGTTGGCCACCGTGCCATCGGCCGTCACGGTGAACTCGACCTGCACCCAGCCTTCCTCGCGACGACGGAACGCGGCCTGCGGATAGGCAACCGCCGCCTGGCGGATCAACTGCGCATCGCGCGTCTCGCCCTCGGGTCGCGCCGTGGCCGGTGCGGTCGGTGCGGGTACAGCCGGCGTGGCGGCTGCCGTGGCAGCGCCGGCGGCCGGTGTGGCCGACGGCGTCGATGCGGGTGCTGCGTCGCGCGGTGCGTTGGCCGTCGGCGCGGCGGGCGATGTCGCGGATTCGCGGGACGCCGCGGCCTGCTGATCGGCGCGCCGTGCCGCCGCTTCCTGCTGCGCCTGAGCCTGCTGCTGCTCGCGCTCGACGACCTTGCGTTGCGCATCGAGCTTCGAGCGCAGGATGGTCAGCGTGTAGTTGTTCGAGTCGGCCTTGCTCAGAAGCTCGATGACACGCTGAGCTTCCTCAATGTTGCGGCCGTTGATCGCCTGCTCAGCCGAACTCGCGGCGAACTGGAACAGCTCGCGCAAGGCGTCCTGCGCGCGTGCGTTGCCGGGCTCCTTCTCGAGAATCTTCAGATAGAACTCGAGCGCATTGTTCTTCGGCGGCGCGACGAGGCGCTGCTGGTTGAGCGCCGTACGCGCCTCCTTGAACAACTGATCGACGCTGAGGTTGTCGATCTCGGACGTCGGCGCGGCCTGTTCGGAAGTGCCAGCCGCAGCGGGCGCGGTGGCATCACCCGCCTGAGTCACGGCCTTCTGCACCGGCTCCGGCGCGGTCTGTTCAGGCAGGAAGAAGTACCAGCCGCCGGCCCCCAGGGCGCCGAGGACGAGTACAGCAATCAGGATCTTCGGAAAGGCACTGCCGCGCACGCGGCAAGGCAGAGGATGCGGATGTCGGGCAGCCATGGTCGTCGATCGCAGCGGTTGTTGTCGGATATTCCGCACCGGGCCCGCGGCTCGTGCCTCGGGGCGCATCGGACGGCCACCAGTTCCCCTGTTGCCGACGCGGCTGCAGCGCGGTCGGATCGAAGATAACCCATTTTTGTGCCGTGTGTCGCAGTTCCCGCCACTCGATGGCGGGCGGCGATACCGCCGGCGACGGAGCGGAGTCCGGTCGGTCGCCGGCGTGACGGCCGCAGCCGTCAGTCGAAACCGTTGCGGTAGATCGTGTCGGTATCCGGCAGGACGAGCAGGCGCACGGACATCGCCGGCACGCCGGTCAGTGTCAGGCCGGTACCGGCGATCGTGCCGCTACCGATGGTTGCGATATCGGCAGAGCCGCTGAAGCCGTACAGCGTCCAGGTGCCGGCATAGGCCTGGGCGAAAGTCAGCGTGACGTCGTGGCTCAGGCTGTCCTTGTTGGTCAGCAGCACCATCACCTTCTGTCCCGGCTTGCGGAACGCATAGGCGCCGACCTGGTCCACGTTGCCGCTGGTCGCGCGCACGCTGTCGCCCTGTACGTGCGCGCCCGACCCATCGTAATTGAGGAAGATGCGGAAGCCGCGCTCGACCTTGCTGTTCGCCGCGGGCGCCACCCAGCGCATGGCCATGTCCACGCCCTCGCGGGCGAAGATGGCCAGCGCCTCGGCCTGGGCGATCGCCGCGCTCGAATAATCGTCCGGACCCCAGTCGTATTCCGTGATCGCGAGCTTCAGGCCGGGGCAGTACTGGTTGATCCAGGCTTTCACCCGCGGGATCAGGTTAGGCTTGCTGTAGTGCCAGACCGGATCGTCGCCGAGGTCCGCGATCCACGACTCCGACACCCACGACGGATCGTAGAGCTCCTTCAGCGAGCGCAGGCGCGGCGCGGCGGTGGTGGTCGTGTCGGGACTGTAGTTGTCGACGCCCTGCGGGTAGTAGTGGATATCGATGTAATCGACCGGACGCTTGCCGCCGGGCAGCGGATTGGCACAGATCTGGCCGATGTACCAGGGCAGCAGCGGTACGCCGCCATGCGCCGTCCGGTCACTGCCGGCGACACAGTTGTCGCTGGCCGATCCGAACAGGTCGCACAGACCCCAGGTGACCGGCCCGGTGATCTGCGCATCGGGTTCCTGCGTCTTGATCGCGGTGGCGTAGCTCAGCGTCCGCGACCACAGCTCGTCGTAGCCCAGGGGAGTCGGATGCACGTCGCGGTGCGTGGAATTCCAGAGTATCGGCTCGTTGTCGAGCGCATAAAACTTCACGCCGCCATTCGCAGCCGTACCGAAATGCGTCTGCAGGTTGGCGATCCAAGCCGCCTGCTGGGCCTCGCCGACCTCGATCGAGGTATCGTGCGGATCGTTGTTGACGATGTGGTAGACCGGCTGGCTCGTCCCGCCATCAATGCCATAGTACTGGCAGTACGGCTGGCCGTGCGGATCGAGCTTGGTGTTCTGCGCCGGGTCGCACACGCCGTTGCCGGCATCGGCATGACACCAGGACGGCGGGTTGGGGCCGTATAAGCGGCACTCGTCGAGTGTCTGCGGTCCGTACTTCACTTGCGAGAACGACCAGTTCACCGTAGTCGGGTTCTGCGGATCGAACTTCTGCGTCCAGCCGATCGTCGGCACAGTGACGAGCACGCCCATACCGGCGTTGCGAGCCTCGGTGATGAAGGCCACGTCGCTGGTCGTCTGGTCGTTCCCGTAGCCGAGGAAGAAGTAGTCGCTGCCCGCGTTGTGCGCCGGACCGGCGGGGTTGTGGCGGGTCACGGCATTGCCGCCCCAGCGGCGGATCGTGTAGCCCACCGCGGCGTTGCGCGCGGCATCGCCGAAATTCACACCAAAGATGTCCGGGCTGACCGGATGCACATCAGCGCCCACGTCCACCGTCACGGCGATCGCCACGCCTGCGGGCGGCGGCGTCGTGCGCGAGGCGAACACGATATCGTCGATGTAGACGTCCGGCTGCGGGTTACCGGTGGCATCCATGATCATCACGCCGCTGAATGCGCCCGAGAGCAACCCCGCACTGTCGAAATCGAGCGTGACCTTGCGCCATGTGCCGGCGGCGATTGCCCCACCACTGGTCAGTGTCGCCACGTCGTAGGTACCAAGCGGGTTGTAGGCCGGATCGTAGATCGCCAATGTCAGGCTCTGCCCGCCCGCGCTGCCGCCATGCACCCAGAAGGTCAGATTCTGGTAATTGCCGAGCTCGTAGGAGGTCGAGTTGGAGAAGAATAGGAGGCCGTTCCAGTTGCCCGGCGAATAGCGGATCGAGTGCGTCGGACTGTTCGCCTGTGCCGTGCTGGCCAGATCGTGCGGCGATGGATTGGACGGCCAGCCCTGATCGGTGAATCCATTGCTCAGGGCTTCGTCATAGACGGTTAGAGAAGAGGTCAGCGCCTGGGATGCCGATGACACCCCGAGCAGGACGGCGAATAAGAATCTGGTATGCATGTCGAACTCTCGTGGACTCCCCGGCGCAGAGTGCAGGGACGTGCGCGTTGCCGAGAGTTCGACCGGTTCACAAGCGGAGAGATCCGGTCTCCGTTCATACGCGCCGGCAGCACGGCTGCGGTACGTTCGCGGGACGAAAAAAGAAACGCCGCATTCGCGGCGCCTCGTTGACTCCCGAAACTCTCTCCCTGCGCTGGGCAACCGCAGGGAGAGTGAATCGGAGGTCTTCTGCTTCGTTGTGCCGGCGACTGACGTCGCCGGGTACTGCATAGCCGCAGCGCGGCTTACTTCTTGACGGCCTTCTTGGCCGCCGCCTTCTTGGCGGCCGGCTTGGCCACGGCCTTGGCGACCGTCTTCTTCGCAGCCTTCTTCGCGGGCGCGGCCTTCTTGGCCGGCGCGGCCTTCGCCTTCACGGTCTTCTTGGCGGCAGCCTTCTTCACGGTGGTCTTCTTGGCCGCTTTCTTCGCGGCCGGTTTCTTCGCGGTTGCTTTCTTCATGGCCATACGTTTTAGCTCCTCGTCTGTTGGCAGTGGTTGCCCAGTGAAAGCGTGGAGAAACGCCTCGCACAGCAGATCGCTGTTGGTGGCGTGGCGCAGGTTGCTGACCTGGCGCCTCGTGCGTTCGTCGGAGAGCAGGCGGAGTACGTGCAGCGGGATCGACACCGTGATCTTTCTCACCCGCTCGGCCTTGCTGCCGTGCTGGATGTACGGCTCGATGAACTTGACTGCCGCCATATCTCCGTTACGCACAACGTTTCACCGGCGCGAAAGCTAGTCCCGTGACGATGCAGTGTCAACAAGCCCGATGCTCGCATCGCACGTCCTCATCCGGAGCATGGGCCATGGCCGCATGCCTGAAAGCCATGCCATGGACTCCGGCACGCGATCGGTACATTCCCGTTTGGATGTCTGGACGTCCATATGAAACCCTCCTGAGATCTATCGGAATCGACCGCATCCAACGCGCACGCCATCGCGAAAGCCAGCAGTTATGCGGCCTGCGGACGATCGCAGCGAATCGCGAGTCCATCATGACGATGGACAGGATCATCGCAGGCGACCGATGGCGTGCGTGCCGTGCGACCGTCGGATGACGACCTTGCCGATGGTCGTCGAACCTCTGAACGAAAACGCCGCGGCATTGCCGCGGCGTTCATCGAACGCGCCGCATCGTGCGGCGCGGAAGGGCGAATTGCGCGGAATCCGCGCCGCCGACTCAGCTCAACACGGCGCGCATCGCCGCCGCGAAGCGATCGAGATCGGCCTCGGTCTTGGTCTCCGTCACACACACGAGCAACGCGTCGCCGAACTCGGCGTAGTCCTCACCGAGCGCATAGCCTCCGACGATGTCCTCGCGCGCCAACGTGTCGATGACCACCGATGCCGGCTTCGGCAGACGCAACGCGATCTCATGGAAGAACGGCCGCGCGAACAGCGGCGTGACGCCGGGGATGCTGCACAGCCGGTCGCGCAGCAGCCGCGTGTTGCGCAGGCTCGCCGAGGCCACGCGCTCGAGCCCCTGCGGACCGAGCAGCGCCATGTAGATCGTTGCCGCACTGACGAGCAGCCCCTGGTTCGTGCAGATGTTCGACGTGGCCTTGGCGCGGCGGATGTGCTGCTCGCGTGCCTGCAGGGTGAGCGCAAAGCCTTCCCTGCCGTCGAGGTCGGTGGTGCGGCCGACGATGCGGCCGGCCATCTGCCGAACGAACTCCTTCTTGCAGGCGAGGATGCCGAAGTAGGGGCCGCCGGAGGACAGCGGCACGCCAAGCGGCTGGCCGTCGCCACAAACGATGTCGGCGCCGGTCGCGCCCCACTCGCCGGGCGCCTTCAGCACCGCGAGCGCCAGCGGATTGACCACGCCGATGACCAGCGCGCCCTTCGCGTGCGCCCAGTCGGTCAACGCATCGACCTCCTCGAGCACGCCGAAGAAGTTCGGCTGCGGGATCACGAGCGCGGTGAAGTCGCCGAAGTCCTGCGCGGCGAGCCAGGCTGGATCGAGATGTCCGCCGGTGGCATCCACGGCGAGCTCGACGACCTCGATGCCCTGCAGGTCGACGATCGTATGCAGGACCTTGCGGTAGGCCGGATGCACGCTCTTCGGCACGAACACGCGGCGCGGACCCTTCTTCGCACAGCGCTCGGCCATCAGCACGGCCTCAGCGAGCGCGGTCGCGCCGTCGTAGAGCGAGGCGTTGGACACGCCCATGCCGGTCAGACGCGTCATCATCGTCTGGTATTCGTAGATCAGCTGCAGCGTGCCCTGGCTGGCCTCCGCCTGGTACGGCGTGTAGGCCGAATAGAACTCGCCGCGCGTGACGATCGCCCAGACTGCGGCCGGGATGTGGTGCTCGTAGGCGCCAGCACCGGCGAAGCACAGTGGCGTACCGTCCTGCGCGGCGCGCTCCTTCATCAGCCGCGTGATGTCCATCTCGTTGAGTCCCGGCGGCACGCGGGTCAGTTCGCGGACCTTGAGGTCGGCAGGGATCTCGTCGAACAGGTCCTCGATGCTGGCGGCGCCGATGGTTTCGAGCATCGCGCGGACGTCGGCTTCGGAGTGCGGAATGAACGGCATGGCGGCTTACCCGTTGTGGCCCGCGCGGCATGCGCGGCGCCGAAAGTGGAAGGGCGCCCGGAATGCGCCCTCGCCGAGATCGCGACGGCGCACAGGATCGGCCCGGCGCGACCGGCATCCCGGCTCAGAGTGGCTTGAACAAGGGCGAGGGGTCCGGCACAGGGCCGAACTCGGCTCTGCACCCCGGGCACTGGTCAGCGCAAGGCGCAACCCACCCTTGGCGCGCGGAACCTCCGCGCTTGTCCGAAGGTTCCTCAGTGTTCCTCGTTCTCGATCAGCTCGGCGTAGGCATCCGGATCGAGTAGGTTTTCCATGTCCTCCTGGAGATTGCTCGGACGGACGACGAGGATCCAGCCTTCTCCGTAGGCGTCCTCGTTGATCGTCTCGGGTTTGTCGGCGAGCGCGCCGTTGACCGCGACGACCTCGCCAGCGACCGGCGAATACACGTCCGACGCAGCCTTCACCGATTCGACCACGGCGCACGCGGCACCGGCCTCGAGCGTGTCGCCGATGCTCGGCAGTTCGACGTACACCAGATCGCCGAGCTGGGACTGGGCATGGTCGGAGATGCCGATGGTAACGGTGCCGTTGTCCTCGACACGCGCCCACTCGTGGGATTTCATGAACTTCAGGTCGCCGGGGATCTCGTTCATAGCTCAGGTCCTGGGTTGGCGGGGGCGGCTCGTCGCGAATTCTACACGGCCGCGTCGTTGGACAGGCGTGCGGACGGCTTGGATCACATGCCCTCGCAAGCCTTGCCGTCACGCACGAATGGAAAGCGAACCACACGCACCGGGACGAGCCGGCCGCGGATATCGACCTGGACCACACCCGGCGTACCGGCCGGGATGCGCGCGAATGCGATGGCCTTGCCGAGCGTCGGCGAGAACGTGCCGGAGAGGATCTCGCCCTCGCCATTCGCGGTGACCACGCGCTGGCCATGGCGCAGCACGCCCTTCTCGTCCATCACCAGGCCGACCATCACGCGCGGCGGACCGCCCGCAGCCTGCTGTGCCTCCAGCCTCGGCCGGCCGATGAAATCGCGCCCGGCGTCGAGCGAGACCGTCCAGGCGAGTCCCGCCTCGTAGGGCGTGACGCTCTCGTCCATGTCCTGGCCGTAGAGATTCATGCCGGCCTCGAGGCGCAGCGTGTCGCGCGCGCCGAGCCCGGCCGGGGCCACGCCGGCTGCGTGCAGGCGGTTCCAGAGAGCCTCGGCCTCACCTTCGGGGACCATGATCTCGTAGCCGTCCTCGCCCGTGTAGCCGGTGCGGGCGATGAACAGGCCGTCACCCTCGTAGGCGACGAACTTGCCGAGTTTCTCGGCCTTCGCGCGCGTCCCGGCCGAGAGCAGCGCATGCACCTTCGCCCGCGCGTTCGGCCCTTGCACGGCGATCATCGCGAGGTCGCGGCGCTCGCGCACATCCACGCAGAACGGCGCAGCCTGCTTCCCGATCCAAGGCAGATCCTTGTCGCGCGTGGCGGCGTTGACCACCATGCGGAAGAAGTCCTCGGCGAGGTAGTAGACGATCAGGTCGTCGATCACCCCACCATCGGCCGTCAGCATGCACGAGTACAGCGCCTTGCCGGATGTCTTGAGCTTGTCGACGGCATTGGCGAGCAGATGGCGCAGGAACTCGCGGACCCGCGGGCCATGCAGGTCGATCACGGTCATATGCGAAACGTCGAACATGCCGGCATCGCGGCGCACGGCATGGTGCTCCTCGATCTGCGAGCCGTAATTCAGCGGCATGTCCCAGCCGCCGAAATCCACCATCTTCGCGCCGAAGGCGCGATGGGCCGCGTTGAGCACGGTTTTCTGGGTCATGACCTGGTCCGCAACGGAAAGGCGCGCATTATCACGGCGCGCCGCAGCGCTTCCAAGCGCCATCACGACATCGCCGCGACCCGGGTGCCGGCGACGGCGCCGGGCGTGCGCACGGGCGGACTACTCCGCCGCGCGCACCTTGAGCATCGCGCCGTCGACCGCGACCACCTCGATGCGGCTGCCGGCCGGCAGGTCCGGACCCTCGACCAGCCACTGGCTGTCGCCGACGCGGGCGCGGCCGCGCCCGTTCTCGATCGGCGTATCGAGCACGTAATGCTTGCCGATCAGCTGTTCGCCACGCCGGTTGAGGTGACGGTGCGGACTGTGCGGTCCGTGCAGGTTCGGCCTTACGAAACGCCAGTAGGCGAGACAGCTCGCGAAGGCGAGCAGGCCGAACAGCACGGCCTGCCAGAGCAGGGCAAGACCGGGCACGAACCAGACGATCATGCCGAGCGCGAGCGCGGCGAGACCGATCCAGAGCAGGAAGAAGCCCGGCGCGAGCACCTCCGCGGCGATCAGCAAAAGGCCGGCGATCCACCAAAAATAGGGCGCGCTCATCGGTCGTTCTCCGGGGTGCCCGCTCAGGAAGCCGACGGCGCGGGCGGACGGCCGCCGGCCTTGGTCTGCGCCTGCTGGGTCTGTGCGGCACGGGAGAGCTCGGCAATGCCAGCCAGCGAACCGAGGATGCCGGTCGCCTCGACCGGCAGCAGCAGGGTCTTCTGGTTCGGCGAATCGGCCATCGCCTTGAGCGCCTCGACGTACTTGTTGGCGACGAAGTAGTTCAGTGCGTTGATGTCGCCCTTGGCGATCGCCTGCGAGACCATCATCGTCGCCTTGGCTTCGGCCTCGGCCAGACGCTCGCGCGCCTCGGCCTCGCGATAGGCCGCCTCGCGCTTGCCCTCGGCGGCGAGGATCGCGGCCTGCTTTTCGCCCTCGGCCTTGAGGATCTCGCTCTGACGCATGCCTTCGGCTTCGAGGATCGACGCGCGCTTGTCGCGCTCGGCCTTCATCTGCCGGGCCATCGACTCGACGAGATCGCGCGGCGGCTGGATGTCCTTGAGCTCGATGCGGTTGACCTTGACGCCCCACGGATGCGTGGCCTCGTCGACTACGCGCAAGAGCTTGGCGTTGATCTCGTCACGCTTGGACAGCGATTCGTCGAGGTCCATGGAACCGATCGCGGTGCGGATGTTGGTCATCACCAGCGCGATGGCGGCCTGTTCGAGATTGGCGACCTCGTAGGCCGCCTTGGCCGCGTCCAGCACTTGATAGAAGACCACGCCATCGACGCGCACCACCGCGTTGTCCTTGGTGATGACGTCCTGCGAGGGCACGTCGAGCACCTGTTCCATCATGTTGATCTTGCGCCCGACGCCCTGCAGAACCGGGATCAGGATGTGGAAGCCGGGCGTCAGCGTGTGGGTGTACTTGCCGAACTGCTCGACGGTCCACTCGTAACCTTGCGGGACCGTGCGCACCGTCTTGAACAGCATGACCGCCGCGACCACGATCACCACCAGGGCCAGCGTTCCACTTCCGAACATGACGCGCACTCCCTCCAGCGACGGACTGCCGCCGAGTATACGGGAAGCGCCGGACGCATCCGTTACGCACGCGCTCGTTCGGCCGGATCGTACAGCCGCCCCGTTCAGCCCTGCAGGGCATGCGGCAGGATCAGGCTGACCACGAGCCCACTGCCGTCGCGGTTGGCGAGCGCGATGCGCCCGCCGTGCGCCTCGACGATCTCGCGTGCCAAGGCGAGACCGAGACCCGTGCCGCTGCGCTTGGTCGAGTAGAACGGCAACAGCGCGCTGGCGAGCACCGTCTCGCTCATGCCGTTGCCGCGGTCGCGGACCTCAATGCGCAGCTCTTCGCCACGCTCGGCAACCTCCAGCTCGACCGCACTCGCGGACCCGCCTGCCTCGTGGGCGTTCTTGAGCAGATTGATGAGCACCTGCTCCATCTGCATGCGATCAAACCAGCCCGGCCGCGCCGGCGGCGCGCCGACGAGGCGGAACGGATACTGGCGTGCCAGGGTATCGAGCAGCGCTTCCCAGACGATCGCCTCTGGCCGCGGCTGCGGCAGCTTGGCGAATTCCGCATAACCGCGGATGAAGCCGTGCAGGTGCCGGGTACGTTCTTCGATGGTGTTGAACACCGGCGCGAGCCGCGCGAGATCGCCCTTGCCGGCGAGCACGCGACCCGAGTGCGCGAGCGAGGAGATCGGCGCGAGCGAGTTGTTCAGCTCGTGGCTGATCACACGGATCACCTTCTTCCAGGTCGCCACTTCCTGGCGGCTCAGCTCGCGGGTCAGGCGCTTGATCAGATACAGGCGATGCGCGCGGCCCTGCAGCTTGAAGCCGCGCTGCGAGAGGTGGAAGGTTTCCTCCTCGCGCTCGATGGCGACGGTGAACAGGCCGTCGCCACCACGCTCGATGGCCTGGGCGAACGGCGCGGGGCATTCCGCGACCACGGCGCGGAAGCCCTGGCCCTGCAGCGCGCGACCACCGTTCAGCAGCTGGCGCGCGGCGAGATTCGCATAGACGACGTGCCCGCGCGACTCGACCAGCACCAGCGCGGTCGGCGAATGCTGCACGACCGTATCGAGCAACAGCTCGCGCTGGAACAGGCTCTGCCGCTCCTTGCGCAGAACGCGGCCGAGCTCGTTGTGCGCGCGCACCAGGTCGCCAAGCTCGTCGTCGCGACGTGCGACGATGGAGAAGCTGAAGTCGCCGTCGCGGAAACTCGCCACGCTGCCGGCGAGAGCACGCATCAGTGCGGCGACCGGCCGGGCCAATGCATGCGCGAGCCAGATCGCGAGCGGCAACAGCAGGCCGGACGCACACACGGCGGCGAACCACGGATCGCCGAGCCAGGCCTGCGCTGTGATACCCGCGGCGCCCCCCACGGCCGCTGCGACCGCGACGACGAGCGCGAGCCGGCCCTCGAGCGAGAATCGCCGCATTCAGGCCGCGCCGGGCACGCCGATGCCGAGCTTTTCGAGACGCCGGTAGAGCGCCTGCCGCGACAGGCCGAGCTCACCGGCGGCCTGGCTGATCACGCCGCGGGCGCGCTGCAGGGCCGCCTCGATCGCCTCGCGATCCGGCTCGTCGGCCTGACGCGGTGCAGCGCGCTGGGCCGGCAGACCGAGATCGCCCGGCTGCACGGCCCCGTCACGGCACAGCAGGCAGGCACGGCGGATCGCGTTCTTCAGCTCGCGCACGTTACCGGGCCAGGCATGGCCGAGCAGCGCCTGGCGCGCCTCGGGTCCGAGCCGCGTGCCGTTCTCGAGAAAATGTTCGGCGAGCGGCAGGATGTCGTCCGGGCGATCCCTGAGCGGCGGCAGCGCGAGTTCGATGACGTTGAGGCGGTAGTACAGATCCTCGCGGAACCGGCCGTCGCGGATCATCGCCGGCAGGTCAGCATTGGTCGCACTCAGCACGCGGACCTTGACCGTGCGCGTGCGGCTCGAGCCGAGCCGCTCGAACTGCCCGGTCTCGAGCACGCGCAGGAGCTTCATCTGGCCCGAGGGCGGCAGGTTGCCGATCTCGTCGAGGAACAGCGTGCCACCGTCGGCCATCTCGAACCGGCCCTCGCGCGCCTTGCCGGCACCGGTGTAGGCACCCGCCTCGGCACCGAACAGCTCGGCTTCGATCAGCTCGCTCGGTAGGGCTCCGCAATTGACCGCAACGAAGGGGCCGTCCTTCACCGAGGAGTTCGCATGCACGATCTCGGCGATGCGTTCCTTGCCCGCGCCGTTCGGCCCGGAGATCAGCACCGGCAGATCGGCGCGTGCGACCTGACAGGCCAGCTCGACGACACGCTCGGTCGCGCGGTCGGCGAACACCAGGCCGCGCAGGTCGTATCGCGAGCGCAGGCTTTCGAGACTGCGCCGCTGCGCACGCCTGAGGCGCGCCACCTCGCGCGTCGATTCGCCGAGTTCGAGCAGATTTTCGACCGTGGCGAGCAGCTTCTGGTCGTCCCACGGTTTGGCGAGGTAATCCGCCGCACCGGCCTTGACCAGTTCCACCGCCGTCTCGAGTCGTGTCCAGGCCGTCAGCAGGATCACCGGCAGGTCCGGATGCTGGGCGCGGATCGCCCGGAACAGCGCCACGCCCTCCTCGCCCGAGGTGGTATCGGCGTGGAAATTCATGTCCGCGATCACGAGGCCGACCGGCTCGCGCGCGAGCCGTGCGAGGCCCTCTTCGGGCGAGGCGGCCGTCAGGCTGCGGATCTCGTGCAGCGAGAGCAGCACCTCGAGCGCCGTGGTCACGGCCGGGTTGTCGTCGATCAGGAGAACGGTGCGCATCACATCACGTCGGCGTCGGCTGCTGTCGAGGATGGCGCGCATGTCCGGCTCGGATGCCGGACGCTGCGCGAAGGTTGAAACGACGTGGAGAGTGACGCTTCGCAGGCTCGCCGTGAAGAGGCCGCCGCCACGCCAGATACCGGGCGCGGCCAGCGGCCGTCCACGACCGGCAGGGGCGACACCGGCGCCCCTGCCGTGCAGAGTGGATCACACGCTGCGCGTGGCCACTGCCGGCGGCACCTTCGAGGCCCGAGTGGCCGGGCCGAGCACCGCGATCTGGCCGAGCGTCCAGAGCGCGAGGCAACCCGCCGCGACGTAGCCGAGCGGCAGGCGCGCGGCCTGGAAATGCGTGATCAGCCAGTAGTTGAACGCATAGGTGAGGACGGCGCCGACAACTAGGCCGAGGCTTGTGATCAGGAAGTTCTCGGCCAGGAAATGGCGCAGGATGTCGCTGCGCGTCGCCCCGAGCGCACGGCGCGTGCCGATCTGCCGCGTGCGCTGGGTGACCCAGAAGCTCGCCATGCCGACGATGCCGAGCGCGGTGATGCTGAGCAGCGAGACGATCACGCCGCCGAGGATCAGGGTCATCGCGCGGTGTTCCTGATAGCCCTCGCGGCGCACGTCCTCGAGGCTGCGTGCCTCGCGCACGATGCGTGCACCGTTGCCGGCCTGGAGCTTCGCTTCGACGAGCTTCATCAGCTCGTCACGCCGGCCCGGCTCGGTGCGCACCACGTAGCGCGAGAAGTTGCCGAAGGCGAGGTATTGCGGCACCAGGGTGGAGAAGTACTCCGAATCCGGATCGCCGCCCTCGTTGAAGCCGATCCACGGCACCTGCATGCGCCGGACCACGCCGACCACGACGTTCGGCGGTGCATCGGTGTCGAGGTAGAGCTGCTTGCCGACCGCCGGCTGACCCGGAAACAGCTTGTTGGCCAGGGCTTCGGTGATGATCACGGCCGGCGGCTGCTGGTTCTCGCTGTCGTGCCGGTAGGTCACCTCGTCGGCCGTGAAGTTGCGTCCGGCGACGAGCTCCAGGCCGAATGTGTCGAGGCCCTGCTCGTCCATGAAGTAGATCGCGCTCGACGCGGTCGAGGTCTTCTGATCGCGTTGCAGGCTGATGCCGGTCGACCAGCCGCCGTTGCTCAGCGGCAGGCTGTTGGTCGCGGTCGCCGCGGCTACGCCCGGCAGCCCGCGCAGCAGGCGCAGGTCCTCGGCGATCGTGGTGTCGACGTTGAAGCCGGCACCGAAGCCGAGGCTGCCGACCGCGAAGGTATCGGCCTCGTTGATGCCGCTCGGGCGGCCCATCAGGGCCAGCCGCTGGTTGATGATGAACAGGGCGTTGCAGACGATCGCGAGGGTTAGCGCGATCTGCAGGCCGATCAGTATCAGCGCGACCTTGCTGCGCATCAGGGCAGAGACGATCGGACGGATTTCCATGGCGGGCCTCACTGGGTCTTGAGCTGCACGGCGGGCGCGATGCGGCACGCACGCCAGGTCGGAAACAGGCCGGCCAGCACGGCCGAGAGCACGGCCAGGCCGACCGCGGTCAGCACCATCGACCAGTCGAGCTGCGCGACGTAGTCGTAGCCCTTGTACAGCGAGCGCACCGCGACGAGCCCGCCCCAGGCGAGCACGAGCCCGGCCAGGCCGCCGCTCAGGCCGATCACGCCGGATTCGACGAGGTGCTGCAGGAACAGCTGCGTCCGACTCGCGCCGAGTGCGCGACGCAGGCCGATCTCGCCCGCCTTGCGCATGAACTTGGCGAGCAGCAGGCCGACCGTGTTGATCAGGCAGACGGCGAGGAACGCGAACGACAGGCCGACCTGCACCTTCACGTCGCGTGGCACGACCTTCTGTACCTCGAGCCATTCGGTGACGCTGTACAGCCGGTTGTTGAGCGGGCGCGGGAAGCGGCCGAGCTTCTTCTGGTCGGTGACGTAGTTGTCGAGGAAGCTGCGGTACGCGGCGAGCTTCTCGGGACTGTCGAGTTCGACCCAGAACTGCTCCCAGATGCACTCGGAATTGAGATGTCCCTCCCAGCCCGGATCCGGCGTCTTCCAGCAGCTGTTGTTGCCGCTCGAGCGGGTCTTGAGCTCGATGGCGGTCGTGTACGGGATGTAGAACTCCTCGGGACCGTTGAGACTGCCGTTGGTCAGGTCGTAGAACTTCACGCGCGGCCGCCAGTCGTCGAGCACGCCGACCACGGTGTAGTCCACGTCGTTCAGGCGCACGCGCTTGCCGGTGCTATCCTGCCCGCCGAACAGTTTCTCGTTGGTCTTCGCATCGAGCACGATGACCCGGGCGTGCTGCGTGTCCTGGCCGCGGTCCCACGGCTTGCCGTAGCGGAACGACGGCTCGAACATCGGAAAGAAGTCGGCGTAGGTCGCGCGGCCGAGTGCCATGAACGGCTTGATTTCGGGATTCTCCGGCTGTACCGGCAGCGCCGTCTTGAACATCGCCGCCTGGCGATCGGCCCTGGCGGCCTCCATCAGCGCCTGCGCATCGCGGTAGGTGACCTGATCCGGCGGCTCGCCGTTGTCGTTGTAGCCCTGATCCGGGCTCCAGTTGTCGAGCTGCACATAATGCAGACGGTCACTCTTCCACGGGATCGGATCACTGCCCATCAGGTGGAACACGGTCAGGCTGGTCATGGTCGCGCCGATGCCGAGCGCGATGCCGAAGATCATCAGCGTGGTGAGCACCGGATTGCGCCTGAGGCTGTGCCAGCCGAGCTGGAGGTAGTAGGTGAGCATGGGATGCGGCCCTCGAAATCGTGGATGGCGTGGTCGGTCAGGAATGCGTGACCGCCATGCCTGCCTCGCCGGCACCGGCCGACGTACCTCGCACCGCCGCCGGTCCGCGCAGACGCGGCTCATCGTCGAGATCGGTCACCTGGCCGTCGATCACGTGCACGTTGCGCTGCGCGCGCGCGGCGAGTTCCGGATCGTGCGTGACCATCACGATGGTCGTGCCCTGGCGGTTGATTTCTTCCAGGAACTCCATCACGCCGCGCGCCATCAGCGAATCGAGGTTGCCGGTCGGCTCGTCGGCGAGCAGCAGGCGCGGCGAGCCGGCCAAGGCACGCGCGATCGCGACGCGCTGCTGCTGGCCGCCGGATAGTTCGGACGGATAGTGCTTCATGCGCGAGGCGAGACCGACCCGCGTCAGCGCCTCCTCGATGCGCCGCCTGCGCTCGGCGGCCGGATAGCCGCGATAGCGCAGCGGCACGTCGACGTTGTCGAACAGGTTGAGATCGGGGATCAGGTTGAAACTCTGGAAGATGAAGCCGATCTTCGCGTTGCGCAGCTTCGAGCGCGCGTCGTCGCCCAGCCCGCGCACATCCACGCCATCGAGCTCATACTCGCCGCCGGTGAAGGTCTCGAGCAGGCCGGCGATGTTGAGGAACGTGGTCTTGCCGGAACCCGACGGCCCGGTGACCGCGACGAACTCGCCCTCACGCACATGGATGGAGAAATCGCGCAGCGCGTGGGTCTCGATCAGGTGCGTGCGGTAGACCTTGGAGAGATGGGTCATCTTGAGCATGGGCGGCGTCTCGGCTGTGGGGGCGGGGATTCGGTTGCGGGATGGGCTCGCATCGGGACTGCGGAGGCAGCGCCGCGTCAGCGGGACAACACGACGCGCTCGGCGCCCTTGAAGTCGTCGGTGCCGGAAATCACGATGCGTTCGCCTTCCCTGAGGCCGCCGACGATCTCGACGGCATTGAGGCTGGTCGCGCCGACCTGGATCGCGCGGCGCTCGGCGATGTCGTCGTGCACCACGTAGGCCACGCGGCCGGCACCGGAATCGACGAACGGGCCGCGCTCGACCATGAGTACGTTGGGATGCTCGTCGAGCAGGATGCGCGTGGTCAGGCGCTGGCTCTGGCGCAGTCCGGCCGGCTGCGTGCCGGCGAAACGCACGCGCGCGGTGACCTGGCCGTTGACCACCTCGGGGCTGACCGCGGACAGCTCGCCCTTGTGGTTGTCGCTGCCGCTGGCGATCTCGGCGGGCATGCCGATGGCGAGATCGCGGGCGAATGTCTCCGGCACCTGCAGCTCGACCTCGAGTGCGCTCAGGTCCACGACGGTGAGCAGCGGCGCGTTCGCCGCGACGTTCGCCTTCTGCTGCACGAGCAGCTGACCGACCTGACCGGTGACCGGCGCGCGCAGCTTCAATGCATCGACCTGGCGCTGCAGCTCGACGACGAGCAGGTGCTGGCGATCGCGTGCGAGGCGCCGGGTCTTGGCCTCGAAATCGAGCGATTCGCTCTCGAGTTCCGCATCGCGCTTGGCGTGCGCGAGATCGATCTCGGCCTTGTCGAGCTGATCGCGCGCGCGCAGCACGTCGAGTTCCGGCAGCGCGCCGAGATCGAAGCCTTTCTGCGTGCGCTCGACCTCACGCGCGGCGGTCTGCCGGTCGATCACGGCGCGGTCCACGGCCTTGCGGCTCGCGAGCGCCTTCTTGCGGTTCTCGATCTCGACCCGGCCGGCCTCCATCTCGAGGCTCTGCAGCGTGGCCTGTTCCTGGGCGAGACGGTTGGCGAGCTCGGGACTCTCGAGATCCGCAAGCACCTGCCCTTTTTCGACCTTGTCACCGGCCTGGACTGCGAGGTTCAGCGTGCCGGCCGCCGGTGCGTACAGCGTCGGGCTGACCGCCGCGACCACGCGCCCCTGTGCGGACACCTCGCGTACGAGATTGCCGCGACGGACTTCGGCGATGCGCAGCCGGGCGATGCTGAAGCTGCCGCCGGCGCCGAACACGCGCACGGCATTCGGCACGGTCCAGGCGGCGATCAGCACGACGACGGCGAGACCGGCGGCGAAATACAGCTTGCGACGCAGGCCCTGCGCAGGCGCGGCGACGACGCGGTCCTGGGCGGAGGTGTCTCGGATCATGCGGGCTCCCACTGTCCGCACCCCGTGCGCGGACCTTTGCGCCGCCTGGACAGCACGAGCCGTGCCAAGTCCATAAGTAATTGATCCTGCCTGTTTCCCGGCAATGGATGCCGGCCCTGCAGACTGTCCGCGGACGTGCCGCTGTCCGCCATGGCGTCCGCGCAGGCGGCCGCGGCGTGCAGGCCGCCCGGCGTGGACCGACGGCACTTGCGACCGTCCGGCGCGCGGTCGCATCTATGCCGACGTGGACCGCCCATCGACCTTCGCCATCGATCTGCCCGACGCGCTGCTGCAGCGAGCGCAACGCGGCGAGTTGCGCGCCTTCGAGCAGATCTACCGGCTGTTCGAGCGGCCGGTATACACGCTCGCACTGCGTATGCTCGGCGATGCGGAAGGCGCGCGCGAGGTGCTGCACGACGCGATGCTCAAGCTGTTCCAGCGCCTCGATCAGTTCCGCGGCGACGCGCCGTTCTGGAGCTGGCTGCGCCAGATCGCGCTGAACGAGGCGCTGATGCGCCTGCGCCGCGACCGCCGCATCGAGTTCGAGGCCGAGTTCGACGAACAGGCAGCGGATACCAGTCCGCCCTGGCTACAGGCCGACGGCGTACTGCTCGATCAGGCGCTGAACCGTCTGCCGGCCCTGACCCGCAGCGTGCTCTGGCTGTACCACGTCGAAGGGTATTCGCACCCCGAGATCGCCGAAGCCACCGGCAAGAGCGTGAGCTTCTCTAAATCGCAGGTGGCGCGCGGAACCGCGCGTCTGCGCCGCCTGCTGGAAACCCCTACGGAGTCGCCGTCATGTCTGATCGCCTCGCCCCAGCCCGGTTGAGCACGGACGCCGGTCTCGGCACGGCACTGCGCGCGCGGCCGCTCGTGGCACCCGCCGCGAGCGTCTGGCCTGAACTCGAGGCCGCGCTGCGCCGACAGGCGCCGCGTCGCCGATCCACCTGGCAGTGTGTCCTGCCGTATGCGGCCGCCGCCGGCCTCGCCGGCTTCGCGCTGCTCGGCGCGTGGCGTCTCGGCCATCCCCCACGCGCCGGCCGCGATACACCCGTCGCCGTCACGCAACCTGCGGTGGCGAATGCCTCGGCGGACCCCGCCATGGCCGAGATCGACGGTCTGCGCGCGCAGTCGCAGCGCATCGAAGCGTGGCTGCGCAGCACGGCGCGCACGACCGCACCGCAGGCCAGCCAGGACCTGCTGGCCAGCGCCGAGATCGAGGACCTGATCGGGCTTGTCGACGTACAGCTGTCGGTCGCCGGCGGCGCCGAGAGCACGGCGCTGTGGCGCCAGCGTGTCGACCTGCTGCAGGACCTCGCCGCAATCCGCGCGACGGCCTACGGCCTCGCTTTCACCGATGCCTCGCTCGACGGCGGGGCGGCTTCTCCCACCTGGACCAACTGAATCGTGAGGTTCGCCATGTCACGCACCCTGCTCTCCCTCGCCCTGGCGCTTGTCTTCAGCGGCGCGCAGGCCACCGATCCGTCGGCCGGCATGTCGCCCGCGGCGTCGGCGCCGACCACGGCGACCACCAAACCGCTCGAAGGCAAGGAAGCCGAAGCGGCGCGCCGCGAACTCGACGAGCTGCGCACGCAGATGCGCGATCTCGGCCGGCGCATGGCCGACCTGTCGTTGCGTCTCGGCGATGCCGGCCCGCGCGCCTACGCCTTCCGCTATCTCGGCGATCCCGACCGTGGCCTGATCGGTGTGGTGCTCGGCAGCGACGAGCATGGCGTGAAGATCACCGGCGTGACCCCGGGCGGTCCGGCGGACAAGGCCGGTGTGAAGACCGGCGACGTCATCGTCAGCATTGACGGCAAGCCGGTGGATGCCACCCAGGGCGCCAAGGCGCCGGACATGGACAAGGCCATCGAGCCGCTGCATCAGCTCAAGATCGGCCAGGACGTGAAGCTCGGCCTGCTGCGCGACGGCAAGAAGACCGAGACCACGGTCAAGGCCGAACGCCGCGAGGCGCGCGGCTGGGAGCGCATGTTCGGCGACGGTGGACCCGATGGCCGCGACCTGCGCATGGAAATGCGCAGGGCCCGCCAGGCAATACAGGCCCATCGCCCCGAGTTCGAGCATGCGCAGCGCATGGCCAATGGATTCCACACCTTCCACGTGCGCACGCCGTGGTGGGGGCTGAACCTCGCCTCGCTCGACAAGGACCTCGGCGCGTACTTCGGCACCGACAGCGGCGTGCTCGTCGTGCACGCGGAGGAAGACACTTTCCCGGGCCTGAAGAGCGGCGACGTGTTGCAGGCGATCGGCGAGGAGAAGATCGGCGATCCGCGCGACGCGATGCGCGTGCTGCGCGACGCACCGGCCGGAAGCGAGTTGAAGCTCAAGGTGCTGCGTCAGAAGAAGCCCGTCACCGTGAGCATGAAGGCGCCGGATGCCAAGACCCTGTTCCCACCGCTGCCGCCGCTCGGTCCCGACATGCCGGAGCCGCCGCTCGCGCCCGACGCACCGGATGCCCCTCCGGCCCCGCCGGCGCCTCCGGCCGCGCCGCCGCCGGGCGTGAATCACGGACGTCCGGCTGCACCGCCCGCACCACCCGTACCGCCGTCCGGCAGTGACGACGCGCGCGCTCCCGCGGCCTGACGATCCGCGTCGCTTCCGTGACCGCCGCCGTACGGCGGCGGTCGCATCACGCAGGGACGCCGCCGGGAACCGTGGGCACGTATCCCGCGGGACTCGCCGGCCGCGAGGTTCCCGCTGCGAGGCGGCGGCCGGCACAGCACCACCCCTGATGAGGCTTGCCAGCACGGCATCCGCTCTGCATGCTGCGCGCCCCGACGCCGTGACCGCCACGCCGCAGCCTGCGGCCGTGGGTGTCCGCGCGCTTCAGCCGGAGAGCCCATGCAAGCCCTGATCGTGTCCACGGCCGCCGTGGCGATCGCCGAGATTGGCGACAAGACCCAGCTCCTGTCGCTGATTCTCGCCGCGAAATACCGCCGGCCCTGGCCGATCTGCCTCGGCATCCTCGTCGCCACGCTCGTCAACCACGCGCTCGCCGGCAGCGTTGGCGCGCTGGTCGCAGGCTGGCTGAGCCCGGGCACGCTGAAATGGCTGGTCGCGCTCTCGTTCCTCGCGGTCGCCGTGTGGATGCTCAAACCGGACGCGGTCGACGACGACGAGGCCGCGAAAGGTGCCGGCCACGGCGTACTGCTCGCGACCATGATCAGCTTCTTCCTCGCCGAGATGGGCGACAAGACCCAGATCTCGACGGTCGTACTGGCGGCACAGTATTCACCGCTCTGGCAGGTCGTCGCCGGTACCACGCTCGGCATGCTGCTCGCGAACGTGCCGGTGGTGCTGCTCGGCGCGCGCTTCGCCCAACGCCTGCCGCTGAAGGCCGCGCGCATCGCGGCGGCGGTGCTGTTCGCCGTGCTCGCGGTGTGGATCGTCCTGCGCTGAGCAGCCGCTCAGGACAGGTTCGCGAACATCCCGCCCTGCGCGGCGACCACGGTGTTGCGGCCGCTGTCCTTGGCGCGATAGAGCGCCTGGTCGCAGCGCCGCAGGCAATCCTCGAGCGGCTCGCCCGGCACGAACTCGGCGACACCGAGACTGACCGTGACATGCAGGCCGGGAATGTCGAGGGTCATCTCACCGATCCGCCGGCGGACATCCTCGGCACGCCGGCAGGCTTCGGCCAGCCTTAGCTGAGGGCAGAGCAGCAGGAACTCCTCGCCGCCCCAGCGCGCCGTGTGGCGCTGCTCGTCCTGGATGGCGTCGAGCACTCGTGCGACCGCCTTCAGCACGGCATCGCCGGCCTCGTGGCCGTAGCGGTCGTTGATGCGCTTGAAGTGGTCGATGTCGGCGAGGATCGCGCTGAAGCCCGGTACCGCACCGGTGCCGGGCTGAACGATCTGGTGCAGCATCTCGACCATCGCGCGCCGGTTCAGAAGGCTGGTTAGCGGATCGGTCAGCGCCGCTTCGGCGAGCAGCGCCTCGACCTCGAGGCGCCCTTCGATCTCGCTCTTGAGCTTCTGCGTGGCCGCCTCCAGCGCGGCCGTGCGCTCGCGCACGCGCGACTCGAGCGTCCGGTTGGCCTCGGTCAGCGCATCGAGCGCCTGTTCGCGCCCAGCTTGCGTGGCGCGCAGGCGCTCGGCCATCGCGTCGAACTCGCCGAGCACCGCCGCCACCTCGTCCGCGTCGCGGCCCTCGGGCTTCGGTAGCGGTTCGCCGTTGGCGAGCGCGCGGCAGCGGACGATCAGCGAATTCATCCGCGCGTGGAAACGCTGGGTGATGATGCGGCTGAGCACGAGTGCGGCCAGCACGCAGGCCAGCAGGGCCAGCGCAGTCGACAGGCGCAGCGTGCGCAGGCGCTCGGCAATGACGCCCGGCTGGGTCTGCAGGCCGACGGCATACTCACCGCTGCCGCCAACCGGCGCGAGGGCGATCCAGGTCCCTTCGCCGCCCAGACTGACTGGCCCGGCCACGGCATGCGCGAAACCTTCGTGCAACAGCGTGGCCAGTGCCGCGTCGTCGACGGCCCGCTCGAGCGTGGAAAGCTCCGGAGCCGGCGCGCTACTCATCGCGATCCGGTGCATGCCGTCGTAGCGGCGCATGACGACGAACGCGAGCGCCGCGTCCGGGGTAGCCTGGACCGCGGTGAGCAAGCGCTGTCGCAGTTCCTGTTCGGATGCCCGGCCCGCAGCAGGGCCATTGAACTCGGCAGCAGTGAAGTTCGTGGCGAGAACGCGCGCCGTGCCGAGCAGGCGGGCCTGGGTACCATCGACCAGTTCGCGCTCGGCCGCGGAATACAGCCATACGGCAAGGGCGCCGACGCCGAACAGCGCGACGAACAGGTGACTGAGCAGCAGACGGTGCTTGATGCTCAGCACGCGGCGCAGCCTCGTTGCCAGGGAGGCAGGCATTCTAGCAAAAGTGCCCTGCCAGCCAGCCGCAGTGCGCCTTGCGGCCCTGCGCGCCCATGCTCTACCCTCGCCGCGCCATGCGGGCTGGAATCGCCACCCGCCACTCTTCGCGGGGAATACCATGCTCGCCACCTTGGGCAATATCGCGTTCGGCCTGTTCGGTCTGGCCGTACTGGTCGGCATCGCCGTGCTGTTCTCGAATAACCGCCGCGCGATCGACTGGAAGCTGGTCGGCACCGGCCTCACCCTGCAGATCCTGTTCGCCGCGTTCGTGCTGCTGACGCCCTGGGGCGCGCTGATCTTCGACACGCTCTCGCGCGGCTTCGTCACCCTGCTCGGTTTCACGATCCAGGGCGCGAGCTTCGTGTTCGGCAGCCTGACCGATCCAGCCAGGTTCGGCTTCGTGTTCGCCTTCCAGGTATTGCCGACGATCATCTTCTTTGCCGCGCTGATGGGCGTGCTCTACCACCTCGGCGTGATGCAGGCCGTGGTGCGTGGCATGGCCTGGGCGATCACCCGCGTGATGCGCGTCTCCGGCGCCGAGACGACCTCGGTCTGTGCGAGCATCTTCATCGGCCAGACCGAGGCGCCGCTGACGATCAAGCCCTATATCCCGCGCATGACCCAGTCGGAACTGCTGACGATCATGGTCGGCGGCATGGCGCACATCGCCGGCGGCGTGCTCGCGGCCTACGTGCAGATGCTCGGCGGTGGCGATCCGGTGCAACAGGCGTTCTATGCCAAGCACCTCTTGACCGCTTCGATCATGGCCGCGCCGGCGACACTGGTGATCTCGAAGCTTCTCGTGCCCGAAGTCTCCGAGCCGCTGACCCGCGGCACGGTGCGCATGGAGATCGAGAAGAACACCGCGAACGTGATCGATGCGGCGGCGGCCGGCGCCGGCGACGGCCTGCGCCTGGCACTGAACGTCGGCGCGATGCTGCTCGCATTCATCGCACTGATCGCGCTGGTCAATGCACCGCTCGAATGGATCGGCGAGAAGACCGGCCTCGCTGCCGCGCTCGGTCATCCGCTGAACCTGTCGATGGTGCTCGGTTACGTGATGGCGCCGATCGCCTGGGTGATCGGCGTGCCGTGGCAGGATGCGGTCACGGTCGGCGGCCTGATCGGCCAGAAGATCGTGCTGAACGAGTTCGTGGCCTACACCCAGCTCGCCGACATCATCGCCGGCAAGACGCCGGGCATCGTGCTGACCGATCAGGGCCGCCTGATCGCGACCTACGCGCTGTGCGGCTTCGCCAACTTCAGCTCGATCGCCATCC
>CAYYHP010000020.1:0-26483 GCA_964471815.1 uncultured Rhodanobacteraceae bacterium | reverse complement strand
GGTAGGACAACGGACTCTGACTCCGTTTATCTAGGTTCGAATCCTAGTCCCCCAGCCACGCCAACCCCCCGCCACGTGCGGGGGTTTTCGTTTGTGGCGCCGCCTGCCGCGCACTGCCCACCGCTCCCGGCGCGCGGGCACGACGCAACCGACCGGGCCCGTTTGCTGATTCTGCTCATGCCGGCTTTGCGCACGTTCAGCACGTGCGTCGCTCAATCACGTCCTCTGCCGATGTGGAGAACCTCATGGCGACCCACGACCGTAAGGATCCCAACCCTGCCGGAGCCCCACCAACCTGCCGGCCCGAGACGCCGCAGGAAGCAGCAGCGCGCAAGCAAAAGGCCGACGAGAACGTCGATCAGGCGCTGGCCGAGACCTTCCCCGCGAGCGATCCGGTCTCGCCGTTCATTCCGGCCAAGCCGCCGCAGAAGTAGGCGACCCGCCGGCCGCCTCCGGTTCCCCGCCGCCCGGGCGCACGGCTACACTGCCGGCGCATTGCGGAGGGGAAAGCAACATGGCTGTCAATCCGGGCGATCTCGCCAGGCTGTATCCGCTCGATTCGCTGCGTCCCGAAAACCTCGAACAGCTCGCGCGCGAGGCGGAGCTGGTCGAACTCGGACGCGGCGAAGTGCTGTTCCGCGCCGGGGACATCGACGAGCACACGGTCTTCGTACTGAACGGACGCGTGCGTGGTGAGTATCCCGACGGCAAGCGCAAGGAGACCGACGCCGCCACGCTGCAGGGTCGCTACGCGCTCGGCGACATGCAGCCGCGCCGCTTCACCGCGACCGTCGATTCGATCAGCGCGACCTTCGTGAAGCTCGACCGGCGCTACATGGAGAAGGTCCTGTGCTGGGACCAGCTCTCGCGCTCGGAAAATTTCCGCCACTACGATCCGTCGCCCGAAGCGAACCGCTGGGTGTTCCGGCTCCTGCAGTCGCGCGTCATGCACAAGCTGCCGACGGCGAACATCGAGCGGATGTTCCAGAAGTTCGAAGAGATCGACGTGCGCGCCGGCGACGTGATCGTGCGCGAGGGCGAGCCGGCCGATTATTTCTACGTCATCAAGGACGGCCGCGCGACAGTCACCAAGAGTCTCGAGACCGGCGACTCGGTGGTCGCCTATCTGGTGCGCGGCGACAGCTTCGGCGAGGACGCCCTGCTCGCCAACACCACGCGCAACGCCACAGTGGCGATGATCAAGGATGGCCGGCTCATGCGCCTCGCCGACCGCGCCTTCGCCGAAGTGATGAAGCCGCCGGCGGTCGACTGGCTGACCGCCGGCAAGGCCTCGATCCTCGCGCGCCAGGGCGCGATCGTGCTCGACGTGCGCATGCCCGAGGAACATCAGCAGCGCGCGATCCGCGGCGCGATCAACACACCGCTGTACACGCTGCGCGAGACGGTCGGTGGCTTCGACCGCAGCCGCAAGTACATCTGCTACTGCAATACCGGCGAGCGCAGCGCGGCCGCCGCCTTCATCCTCGGCAAGATGGGCTTCGAGGCCTATGCGCTGCAGGGCGGCATCGCCGGCATGATCAAGCGGCTCGACAGACAGTAGCCACCGCGTACGCCGGTCGCACGGCGGCGGCCTAGAATGGCGTCATGAACGCCGCGCCGCCGCTCTCGCTGTACGTGCACCTGCCGTGGTGCGTGCGCAAATGCCCGTACTGCGACTTCAACTCGCACACCGCGCCCGGCGTCCTGCCGCAGCGTGAGTACGTCACCGCACTGCTCGCCGACCTCGACCAGGATCTGCGCGATCACGGCGCGTGGCTCACCGGACGCGCGATCGGCAGCGTGTTCTTCGGCGGCGGCACGCCGAGCCTGTTCGCGGCGAATGCCATTGCGGCCGTACTCGAGGGCGCGGCGGCGCGCCTAGCGTTCGCGGACGACGTCGAGATCACGCTCGAAGCCAACCCGGGTACCACCGAGCACGACCGCTTCGCCGCGTATCGCGCCGCCGGCGTGAACCGCCTGAGCTTCGGCATCCAGAGTTTCGACGATGCCAAACTGCGCCGGCTCGGCCGCATCCATGATGCCGCCCAAGCCGAGCGTGCGGTGCGCGAGGCGCAGGATGCGGGGTTCGGGAACATCAACCTCGACCTGATGTTCGCCCTGCCCGAGCAATCGGTCGAGGCGGCGCTTGCTGATCTGGAGCGCGCCATCGCGCTCGGCACGCCGCACCTCTCGCATTACCAGCTCACGCTCGAACCGAACACCGCCTTCGCGAGCAACCCGCCGCCGCTGCCCGACGACGACACGGCCTGGGACATGCAGGAGCGCGCGCAGGCCCGGCTCGCCGCGGCCGGTTTCCGGCACTACGAAACCTCGGCCTTCGCCCGAGCGGGTCGCGAATGCCGGCACAACCTCAATTACTGGCGCTTCGGCGATTATCTCGGCATCGGCGCGGGCGCGCATGCCAAGCTCGGCGAGACGCGCCCCGGCGCGATCCGCCGGCGCTGGAAGATTCGCGCACCGAACGCCTACCTCGCCCATGCCGGCACGCCGCGAGGCATCGGCGGCGACGATCCGGTGCCCGAGGACCAGCGCCCGTTCGAGTTCATGCTGAATGCGCTCCGGCTCGCCGACGGTTTCACGCTCGCCGGCTTCGAGGCCGCGACCGGTCTGTCGCGCGAGAGCATTGCCATCCCGCTTGCCGAGGGACGGCGCCGCGAGTGGCTCACCATCGAGGACGAGCGCGTCGCACCCACCGCGCTCGGCCAGCGTTTCCTCAACGACGTGATCGCGGCCTTCCTGCCATCGCGACGCGCGCATCGGACGCCGCGGCCATGATCGAGGACATCGTCATCGCCTGCCCCTACTGCGGCGAGCGCCATACGAGCGTCGTGGATCTGTCTACCGGCTCGCAGCGCTACATCGAGGACTGTGTGGTGTGCTGCCGGCCGATCGAGCTGTGCGTGACCGTCTCGGATGAAGGCGAACTCCTCGGAATCGCGGCGGCGACCGATCGGGAGTGAGGAATACCTCATCATCGATCAACATATCCTGCGTCGTTACGATCGCGCACGCACGACCGCGGCACGCAGCGCGCGACCTCGCCCCAACCGGGCTCATCGTCCAGCTGGATGCGGAACGCCCGGAGAACCGGATCCCCGGTTTTCCCTGGCTCGTCGCTTCGCGTAGACTCACCGCCGCCACAGGTGCCCTGCCCCGGTTTCCGGGAACAGGGTGAAACGGGAAGCCGGTGCAAAGCCGGCGCTGCCCCCGCAACGGTAAGCGAGTTCGACCGTCGAGAGGCCACTGCGCAGATGCGCGGGAAGGCGACGGATCGGGTGCCGAGGCACCGCTCGCGAGCCCGGAGACCGGCCTGGGTCGACGTCGCGCGACGTCGTCGTACCAGCGTCGCGGCGGGCGGCGGATGGGCCCGGGCCATCCGTGTCCGAGCGCCATGCCTCCTCGCCACCGCCTGGATCATCCGCGGGTGAGCGTTGAGGAGAACCCATGTACCGTCCTTCCCTGCTGGCGCTTGCGCTGGCTCCGCTGTTCGCCGGCCCGGCCGGGGCCGATTCCCCCGTTACCCAACCGACCGTGACCGTCACGGCCACACGCAGCGCCGAGACGACCTCCGGCATGCTCGCCGCGGTGGACGTCGTCACGCGTGCCGACATCGAGCAGAGCGGCGCCGGCGACATCGTCGAGCTGTTGCGTCGCCTGCCCGGCATCGATGCCGTGCAGAGCGGCGGTGCGGGCGGCCAGACCAGCCTGTTCCTACGCGGCGGCAACTCGAACCACGTGCTCGTGCTCGTCGATGGCGTGCGTATCGCTTCGGCCAATACCGGCAGTGTGGATTTCTCGCAATGGCCGCTCGATGCGATCGAGCGCATCGAGGTCGTGCGCGGCCCGCGCGCGGGCTGGTGGGGCGCGGACGCGATCGGCGGCGTGATCCAGATCTTCACGCGCCGGCTGGATCGCGCACGCGTCGCCCTGCGCGCCGGGAGTTACGGCGAGGCGGCCGGCAGCGCCGGCTATGGCGCCTGGAGCGAGGCCGGCGGCTTCAGCGTGCAGGCGGGGCTGCGCCACGTGCGCGGCTTTTCGGCGACGAATCCCGGCGTCTGCAACGGCCCTGACGATCCGTTCTGCAGCTACGATCCGGACGACGACGGCTACCGCAACCGCAACCTCGTCGCGCGCGGTGCGCTCGCGCTCGGCGGCCAGTCGCTGTCGGCGCGCCTGCTGCACAGCAACGGCGAGAACGAATTCGATCAGGGCCGCACCCGGGTGCTCGAGCAGGTCGCCGGCGCGGATCTCGACGGCGAGCTCGCGCCGGGCTGGAGTCATCACCTGAGCCTCGGCCACGTGCACGAATCGTTGCGCACGCCGGCGTTCTTCACGCTGTTCACAAGCCGGCGTGGCTCGCTCGGCTGGCTCAACACGTTCGCGCTCGCCGGTGACAGGAAACTCACGGCAGGCATCGACCTGCAGCACGAGGATGGCGAGAACCGCGACCTGTACGCCGGCCGCGTGCAGTACGGCGACCGCCGCGACAATGCGGCATTGTTCGCCGGCTGGCAGGGCACCCAGGGCGACTGGCGCACCGAGGCCAGTGCACGTGTCGATGCCAACAGCGAATTCGGCCGGCACGGCTCCGGCTCGCTTGCGCTCGGTTATGACCTCGCCCCGGACTGGCGCCTCTCGGCGAGCTACGCGAGCGCGTTCCGCGGCCCGAACCTCAACGAGCAGTTCTCCCCGGGTTACGGCGGCCTGTTCGCCGGCAATCCGGATCTCGATCCGGAAACCTCGCGCACGGCAGAACTCGGCCTCGCTTGGCTGCCGGCCTCGGGACAGCGCGTGGACCTGCGTGCCTACTCGACGCATATCCGCGACCTGATCGCGTTCAGCGGTCCGCAATATCGTGCGGAAAACATCGATCGCGCACGCCTCGACGGGGTGGAACTGGCCTGGTCGGGACGGATCGACGGCTGGCGCTGGAGCGCGAACGCGACCTGGCAGAACCCGCGCAACGAGGACACCGGGCACATCCTGCTGCGCCGCGCGCGGCTCAAGGCGAACGCGAGCCTCGACCGTGAATTCGGCAACGGCTGGCAGGCCGGCACCGATCTCGCCTGGACCGGCCGGCGCACGGACATCGCCCGTGAACTCGGCGGCTATGCACTGATCGGGCTGCACGCGAGCTGGCAGGCCAACGCGGCCTGGCGACTCACGCTGCGCGCCGAAAACCTCACCGACCGCCCGTACGAGCTGCTCGCCGGCTACAACACGCCAGGACGGTCCGGCTCGATCGAACTGGTCTGGCAACCCGAATGACGAGCCCGGTGGCCTCGCGGACGAGGCCATGAGACGCGGCGGGCTCGGCCAGCCGGCATCGGCGATGGATGGTCTTTCGAAGGCCGCACACGGACCGCCGCCGGTCCGTGGCCGGCGGCCAGGTCCATGACTGGCCTCGTCGCCGGTGCCGGCACCGCGCTCCGGCATGCAGGCCCTGTGGCCCACTGCGACGATGGTCGTGCATGGCGGGCGGGCGTGTCACTGGCTGCACCGTACGGCTCATGCCTACAATCGCCGCACGCCAAGGAACCGCGGAGGGTCGCATGAGTTCTCCAGGCCCGACACCGGCCCGCGCCAGGGAATCCGAGTCCCTCGTCCGCCTCACGGCACGCGACAACTTGCCGCCGCGCGTGCGCCGCATCCTCCAAAGCCTGCACGATCTCGCCAGCTCGCTGCTCGGGCCCGTGCTTGCGCAAACTCTCGCCGACACCGAGCAGACGCTGTTCGGCCATGCCGAGCGCGCGCACAGCAGCAACGAGCAGCACGAGATTTTCGAAGCGTTACGCGAACTCAAGCGCGCCCGCGCCGAGTTCGCCCCACGGTTCGTGCGTCATCTCGAATCGAGCCTCACCCGCTTCGATGCACCGGCCCGCACCGCGCCCGCCCTGCCCACGCGCCTCGGCGATCTCACGCTGGTCGATACGCACGAGGTCGAGGAAGGCATCGCCTTGCAGGAGATCGCCTCCAAGGGCGAGATCCGCCATAGCCAGGCGCTGTATGCGCTCGGCCACCGCTTTGGCGTGCTCGCCGCCGCGCCGGTGTTCGATGCCGAGTCGCTGCCGGTCGGCCCGCAGCGTCTCGCGGAGGCGCTGCGTCACGCGGCGGGCTGTTTCGATCTTGCCCTGTCCTACCGACTGCAGCTGTATCGCCGCTTTGAGCGTTGCCTGACGCCGGAACTCGGTGCGTTCTACACCGTGCTGAACGATCACCTCGTCGAGCAGCGCATCCTGTGCGATCTGCAGGTGATCGTGCTGCGGCCGCGGCCGAACCCGGCGGACACGCCGTCGGCGACACAGGAAAGCCGCGCTACGCGCAATGCAGAGACCCCGGCCGCGAAGCCCGCCGTCGAATCCGCCGACCTGGACGCCGTTCCCGCACAGGAACCGCCTGCAACGCCGCCTCTCACTGCGCCACCCGACGCAGCGATGACCAATGCCATGCCGAAGCTACCGCGTTCGCTGTCCGGCTTGCCGTCCGCCGCGCGCACTGCGCACGCAGAACCCACGGATCGAGGTACCGCCACGGCGGTAACGCCGGCCGCCGCGCAAGATGCGGCGGCGACCGCCCGGCCGGCGCCACAGAGCGCGCCGGCCACGCCCTCGGAGGATTTCGCGTCGCTGCGCGCGCTCCTGGCAGCGCGGCGTGCCGCGCCGCCCGCTGCCAGCGCTTCGCCCGCTTCAGCGTATGCCGCGAGTGCGGAGGACATTCAGGCCGTGCTCGGCCTGCTGCAGCGCCGCCCGGTCGTGCAGATGATGCTCGGCGGCAAGCAGGTCCAGCGCAGTTTCGGACACGTGCGTCAGGATCTGCTCGCCCAGCTCCGCCAGTTCACGCCCGATGCGCGTCCGCCGCGGCTCAGTGAGGAAGACACCGACACCATCGACCTGCTCGGCCTGCTCTACGACCGGCTGGTCGAGCAGACCCGGCCGAGCGGCGCGACGCGCCAGCTGCTCACGCGCCTGCAGGTGCCGCTGCTGCGCGTCGCGCTGCGCGACAAGACCTTCTTCACCCACCGCGAGCATCCGGCGCGGCAGCTGCTCGATGCGATCGCCGATACCGGCGTGCACTGGGTTGACGACGGCGACGGCGAGCACGACCGCGCCCTGATCGAGAAGATGCAGCTGGTCGTCGACCGCGTCGGCCATGAATCCGACGGCAAGCCGGAACTCTACGAGGAGCTGCTCGGCGATCTCGCGCGCCACATGGGCACGCTCGCGCGCAAGGCCGAGACCGCCGAGCGCCGCCACGTCGATGCGGCACGCGGCCGCGAGCGGCTCGACCTCGCTCGCGAACGCGCCGCGGAGGCGGTGCGCGCGGCACTCGCGCACGGCCGGCCGTCGCGCCTCGTGCGTACCCTGATCGAGCAGGCCTGGACCGACGTGCTGGCGCTGACGATCCTGCGTCACGGCGAGGACAGCGAACTCTACCGGCGCCGTCTCGAGGTGATCAGACACCTCGTCGCCGGCGATGCACGGCCTGGATTGCGCGAGGAGATCGAGCAGGGCTTGGCCCAGGTCGGCTTCGTCGCTGATGAAATCAAGGCGCTGACCGGCCAGCTGCTCGCCTCCGGCGAACCGGCCGGCGAGAGCCCGAGTTCGCGCACCGAGCTCGCGATGCGTCTCAAGGCCAAGACCCGCCTCGGCGAGGAGACGGGTACCGCCGGCGCACGGCAGGGCCATGTGCACCCGCCGCTCGATGCGAGCGAGCGTGTCCAGCTGGAGCACCTCAAGACGCTGCCGTTCGGCACCTGGTTCGAATTCGAGATCAACCAGCAGGGCCAGCGCGTGCGCCGCAAGCTGAGTTGGTTCTCGACGCTCACCGGGCGCTGCCTGTTCGTCAACCAGCGCGGTGCGCGCAGCGAGGACCGTTCGCTCGAGCAGCTCGCGCGCGACCTGCATCGCGGCGTGGCGCGCATCGCCCCGACCGAGCGTGAGTCGGTACTCGACCGCGCCTGGAACGGCTTGGTGCAAGCGCTGCGTCAGCTCACCGGCCGCAGCCCCGCGCCGGATGCGCCGCCACACGGAGCCCCGCCATGACCGAGAACCGCCGCGCACGCCGCCAGCGTGCCGAGACCGCGATCCAGGTCACCGATACGCTGACCGGCGAGGTCATCGGCCGGGTCGGCAACCTGTCCCTCGATGGCATGATGCTGATCGCCAACCGCCCGGTCCGCGAGGACGCGCTCTACCAGTTCGCGTTCGAGCTGCCCGATGCGCGTCACCATCCGCATACGCTGGAAATCGGCGTCCACGAGCAGTGGAACGAGCCGGCCAGCGCGGCTGGCCAGTACTGGGCCGGGTTCCGCTTCATCAGTATCAGCGAAGCCGATCAGGCCACGCTCGGGCACTGGCTGGAGCGCAGCGCCCGCGGTCCCGCGGGCTGAGCCCGCTACGCTGTCTGCCGCCGAACGCGGGACACGGTACGCAGCCTGCGCGCCCGCTCCGCCTGAACAGTGACTCGGAGCAGGCTTCCTGCTGGCTTTTCATGCGCGACACGGCACAATCCGCGCTCCCCGCCCGAGGACCGCCCGGCCATGCCCGCCCAGTTGCTCGCCCAGCTCTATCCCGATCATCTCGCCACGCTGCGCCGGCGCAGCGACGCTGCACTCGCAAAGGCAGGTTTCGACCACCTCGTGGTGCCGGCGGGCACGCTGCATTACCAATTCCTCGACGACGCACCCTACCCGTTCGCCGTGAACCCGCACTTCAAGGCGTGGCTGCCGGTGACGCGCGCGCCGGGTTCGTGGCTCGTATACACGCCAGGTCAGCGGCCGAAGCTCGTCTATCTGCAGCCGCGCGACTACTGGCACGTTGTGCCGGCCGCGCCCTCCGGTTACTGGGTCGAGTACTTCGACATCGCTATCGTGCGCGAGCCGGACGAGGTGCTCGCCCATCTGCCGGCAAACCTCGCGCGTGCGGCGATCGTCGGCGAGCCGCAGAGCGCGCTCGGTGCGGTGATGCCGAACAACCCACCGACACTCGTCAATTACCTGCATTACCACCGTGCCTGGAAGACGCCATACGAGCTCGCCATGATGCGCGTGGCCGCGAAACTCGGCGTGCGCGCACACCGTGCGGCGGAGGCGGCATTCCGCGCCGGCCGCTCCGAGTACGACATCCACATGGCCTATCTCGCCGCCACGCACGAGACCGAGAACGAGCTGCCCTACGCCAACATCATCGGCCTCAACGAACACGGCGCCGTGCTGCACTACACCGACCTCGAACGCAACCCGCCGGCCGATCCGCGCTCGCTGCTGATCGATGCGGGCGCCGGCTTCCATGGCTATGCGGCGGACATCACGCGCACCCATGCCACACCGCACTGCGGCGAGTTCCAGGCGCTGATCGATGCGGTGGATGCCGCACAGCGCGGTTTCGTCGCCTGGGTCAGGAAGGGCCAGAGCTATCCCGACCTGCACGTGCAGGCGCACCACGTGCTCGCCGGCATCCTGCGCGAGCAGGGCTTCATCCGCATGAGCGCCGAGAGCGCGGTCGAATCGGGCGTGTCGAGCACGTTCTTCCCGCACGGCCTCGGCCACTACATCGGCCTGCAGGTGCACGACGTCGGTGCCTTCATGGCCGACGAGGACGGTACGCCGATTCCGCGTCCGGCCGGGCATCCGTACCTGCGTCTGACGCGCACGCTCGATGCCGGTCAGGTGATGACCATCGAGCCGGGTCTCTACTTCATCGACATGCTGCTCGCCGAACTCAAGGCGAAGCCGGTCGCCGCGGACGTGAACTGGGCGAAGGTCGAGGCGTTCCGCCGCTACGGCGGCATCCGCATCGAGGACGACGTGGTCTGCACTGACGGCGAGCCGGAGAACCTCACGCGCGATGCGTTCGCAGCGGCATGAGGCGATCCGGACGAATCAGGATCGCAGCGCACCACGCCCGAAGCGACGGCGCGCAGCCGCTCGCGCCCCATAACGACAAACCCTCCGGCGAAACGTGAATGCTGGTGGCGCAACGTGCAGTCGCGTCATCGACATCCGCGCGGGCCGCGCTCCCGGCCCGGACGAGAAGGGATGTCCGTTGCCGGCCCCGGTTCATGACTCGGCTCTCGCGGCCGCCCGCAGGTTCACTCCGAGTTCACTGCACGACATCCAGTTTTCGAGCGCATGGAGAGGTCTCGTTCCAGTATCGCCATCGCAAGGCGCCCGAGACCAACCGTCACTCTCCACCTTTCGATCACACGGGATCGGATCGTCATGAAGGGAATGCATGCCGGGCTGTCGATCATGCTGGTTGCCTGCCTCGTCCTTGGTGGCAGCCAGGCAGCCGGGACAAAACTCCTCACCATCAAGGCCGGCCTGGGATCGACGATCGATTCCGTGATAGCAGGCAGTACCTACGAATTCGACGCCGGTGGCCTGGCGAGGATGCAGGACGAAGCCCTCGTGACGGCCACCGCCGACAGCATCGCACTCGAATACGCGGACTCGGGAGGGAGTGTCTCGTTGCCGCCGGGTCGGGTGGTCATGATCAATCTGACCGCCGGCCGCGTACGCGAGATCAATGCCGCCATCGGCGATGGTTATCCGGGCGCCCGAGCCGCCCTGGATGAAGCCCGCCATCTGCATGCTCGGCTCACGTCGCTGACTACGGTGCAAAGCAGGCTGGAAAGCATCACGGCCGAGGAAGTAGAGCGTTACGCCGCCGGCGTTCCGAGTTACGAGCTCCCCGTGGGACGTTATCGCTCCACCTCGGCGGAGTGGTGCCTGACGGTCAGACGACTCGACTCCGCAGGATCAGACCGGGCAGCGGTCTTCATCCTGAGCATGCGGATTTCCAGCGAAAAGCTCGATGACCAGTTGCACGACGAGATCTACGCACAGCGCAGCAGTCACGGCGACATGTGGGCACCCTTGCCGTTGTCGTTCTGGAGGCATAGGAACGGCAGGGACTGAGCGAGCCCTGGCAAGCAAAGTCTCGTCAGTTGAGGTGCATCGGCACCAGCATCTTGCAGCGCAGGACCCGTCGCCGGCCGGCGACGTCGTCGACGACACGCAAGGCGTGGTTCAGTCCCTTCGCCGCAAACGCGATCTCGTGTTCAAGAAAGGTCAGGCTCGCGGACGGCAGGTTGAGGCGGATCTCCTGGCGTGAGCCGTCCTGCGGATTGACGCTGGCGAACACGTGTACGCCGGGGTTGAGGTCGAGGCGGTAGAAGGTCTTGCCACGCGTCTGTCCGACCAGCGTGCCGTCACGCTCGAATTCGAAGCCGACGAGCTTGGCGAAGAAGGCATCGCGGAATACGTACAGCACGGCGCGCTCCGGCCGCGGCGCGAACGCCTTCGCCGCACGCTCATCGGCCAGGCTGGCGCGCGCGGCATCGCGGTTGCCGCGACGCTGATAGGCCATAAACAGCGCGAGTCCGGCGACGAAGGTCGCGATCATCGTGATGTCCCCGTGCGGCATCGGCTGCCCGCCGTGACGCAAGGCATAGACGTTGAGCAGGCTCAGGCCGAAGGCGACGACGCCGGCGACGAGGAAGGCGATGACGAAGGTGCGGACGGCGGCCATGACGAGGAATGTCGGGGAACGTGTACCGCTGCGATTAACGTGATCCGGCCGCGCAACCGAACAGAACCGCAGCACGCATCCGCCGTGCACGCGCCGGTGCGCATGGATTGGCACGAAATGCCAGACGATGACCGCAACTCCGGCATCGCCCGGCAGCGGCGCCGCACCTAGACTGCGTGGAGGCCGCACGGCAGCCGGATCATCCGGCATCGCCGCGCGTCATAGAGCATTCGCCACGGAACAGCGCCATGTCCGATGCGGAATTCCTCTCGCGTGTCCAGTTCGGGTTCGTGGTCTCGTTCCACATCTTGTTCCCGGCATTCACGATCGGTCTCGCCAACTGGCTTGCCTTCCTCGAGGGCGTCTGGCTGTGGAAACGTGAGGACCGCTTCCGCGACCTCTATTTCTTCTGGATGCGCCTGTTCGCCGTCTCGTTCGCGATGGGCGTCGTTTCCGGCATCGTGATGAGTTTCCAGTTCGGCACCAACTGGGCGCGCTTCACGGATGCTGCCGGCAACGTCATCGGGCCGCTGATGAACTACGAGGTGCTCACCGCCTTCTTCCTCGAGGCGAGCTTCCTCGGCGTGATGCTGTTCGGCTGGCGGCGCGTCGGCCACGGCACCCACTTCTTCGCAACCTGCATGGTCGCGCTCGGTACGTTGATCTCGACCTTCTGGATCATCTCCGCGAACAGCTGGATGCAGACGCCGGCCGGCTACGCGATCCACGATGGCGAGCTCGTGCCGACCGACTGGTGGGCGGCGATCTTCAATCCGTCGTTCCCGTACCGGCTCACGCATATGGTGCTCGCCGCATTCATCACCACGGCGATGGTCGTCGGCGGCGTCGGCGCGGCGTATCTGCGGCACGGCCGCTTCGTCGAGAAGGCGAGACCGATGCTGAAGTCCGCGCTCGGCTTCCTCGCGATCGCCGTGCCGTTGCAGATGATCGTCGGCGACCTGCACGGACTCTTCGTACGCGATCACCAGCCGGCCAAGCTCGCCGCGATCGAAAGCCATTGGGAAACCGGCCGCGACGTGCCGCTGATCCTGTTCGCGACACCTGATGAAGCGGCGGAAGCCAATCGCTACAGCGTCGCCGTGCCACATCTCGGCAGCCTGATCCTCACCCATTCGCTCGACCGGGAGATCGTCGGCCTGAAGGACTTCCCGCGCGAGGATCGTCCGCCCGTGGCGCCGGTGTTCTTCGGCTTCCGCGTGATGGTCGGCATCGCCCTGCTGATGCTGGCGCTGACGGTCACCGGCATGGTGCTGTGGTGGCGCGGGCGACTGTTCGACACCGGCTGGTACCTACGCCTGTTCACCTGGCTCTCGCCCGCCGGCTTTGTGGCCGTACTGGCCGGCTGGTATGTCACCGAGATCGGGCGCCAACCGTGGCTCGTCTACGGTGTCATGCGGCGCAGCGAGGGCTTCAGCGGTATACCGGCGGCGAGCGTGAGCGTCTCGCTCGCCGCATTCCTCGTCGCCTACTCCTTCATCTTCGGCTTCGGCGGCTGGTATCTCTGGAAGCTGATCCGCACCGGTCCCGTCGCAGCGCCGCGTCACGAGCCCAATGCCACGCCGGCACGCCCGCTGTCGGTGCCCGACGAGCCCGTGGAGGAAGCGCGATGAATGCCGCGACGCTGTTGCCGGTCGCCTGGCTTCTCGTCATCGGCTTCGCCGTGCTGATGTACGTGCTGCTCGACGGCTTCGTGCTCGGTCTCGGCATCCTGCTGCCGTTCGGCCACGACGAGCACGAACGCGATCGCATGATGAACACCGCCGCGCCGATCTGGGACGGCAATGAGACCTGGCTGGTGCTCGGTGGCTCCGGCCTGCTCGCGGCGTTTCCGAAGGTCTATGGAGCGATGTTGTCCGGTCTCTACCTGCCGGTGCTGCTGATGCTGATCGCGCTGGTGTTCCGCGGGGTGGCCTTCGAATTCCGCTTCAAGGCGAACCGCACGCGGCCGCTGTGGGGTGCGGCGTTCTTCCTCGGCTCGCTGGTGGCGACCTTCGCGCAGGGCGTAATCCTCGGCGCGATCGTGCAGGGCATCCCGCTCGCCGAGGGCGAGCGCACCGCCGGCGCGTTCGCCTGGTTCAGCCCGTTCGTGGTGTTGACCGGACTCTCGTTGATCGCCGGTTACGCACTACTCGGCGCGACCTGGCTGGTGCTGAAGACAGATGGCGCCCTGCAGGATCTCGCCTACGCGCTGACCCGGCCGCTGGTGATCGCGGTGATTGCCGCCATGCTGCTGGTCAGCGCCTGGCTGCCGTTCCTCGATGCGATCCGCATGCAACGCTGGTTCAACTGGCCGAGCGTGCTGTGGCTATCGCCGGTACCGGTCCTCACCGCGCTGAATGCCGTCCTGCTCTGGCGTGCGGTCGCCCGGCGTCACGAGCGCGCACCGTTCGTGCTGACCGTGAGCTTCTTCGGCCTTGGTTTCCTCGGCCTCGTGCTCGGCATGTGGCCGTATCTGCTGCCGCCGCGCCTGACGATCTGGAACAGCGCCGCGACACCATCGAGTCAGACCTTCGTGCTGATCGGCGCGCTGGTGCTGATCCCGCTCGTGCTGGCCTACACCGCGTATTCCTACCGCGTGTTCCGCGGCAAGCTCGCGGGCGATGCGGGCTATCACGACTAGGCGCCGCCCCGTGGCCGGTGATGGACCGGCCACGGGACAGCTGTGCTGCTCACTCGAACGTGTCGCGGAAGAGCATGTCCGTCGACTCGAGCACGCAGGTGCCGATCTCCGAGGTGCTGCCAGCAGAATCAGTGGCCGTCGCACTCACGTATCGCAGCGGCTGGTTCAGCGGCTTGGCCACCAGCTTGATCCAGTAATGCACATGGCCATCCGACGTGGTGGTCACGTTGGCTCGTCCGAGGTAGGTTGGCCCAGCCTGGCCGCGCGTGCCGCACTGCAAGCCTTCGTAGAGATCGATCCGGAACTGATTGTCGCCGAACAGCAGGAAATGGCTGTCCAGATTGCCCTCGATCCAGAACGCGTTCGACGTGAGGTAAGCGCCGAGGGTGTCCGGATAGTTCTGCAGCCCGTTCGGTCCGGAATCGGCATCGAAGTTACCGACATCGTTTGCCGTCGGGCCGGCCGTGCCGAGATCGATCGCCTGACCCGTGTTGCCATTGATTCGATTGGCGAGGATCCGGTTGCCGCTGCCGCCGCTCGTCGATATCCACACGCCTGGCCCGCTGTTGCAGGCGATCTCGTTACCGCCGCCGGTGGAATTCGCGGTAGCACCGACGGTGTTGTCATGTGCCGCAAAACTGATCAGCACGCCGCCCGAGCCGTTCGCACTGCAGGCATTGCCGAGGTCTCTGCCAACCGTGTTGTCCTGAACGATGTTGCCGGTCGCCGCGGAGCCACCAATCGTCACGCCGTAGCTGGCGCTGGCAGTGATCGTGTTGTACTGAATGGTGTTGCCTGGCGAGTTGAAGATGGCGATGCCGGTAGTATTGCCGGCCCCTCCCGAGCCATCGGCCAGCACGCCGATCCGGTTGTTGGCGACGACGACCCCGCCTGCGCTGCTGTCGATGCTCACGGCAGCACCGCTGTTGCCGCCGATCAGGTTCACCACGGCCGGATCATTGTAGTCGCCGCCGATCATCGCGTTGCCGGCACTGCCACTGACGCGCACGCCATCCTTGTTCTGCACCGTCAGCGGCACCTCGCCGATCTGGTTGCCGGATACGTAATGACCACTGCCGCCATCGAAACGGATGGCGGCATCCGTGAAGCCAGTGAAGATCAACCCGCGCACCGTCACGCGTCCATTGCCCGTGGTACGCAGACCGTTCGCCAGGCTGCCAGCACCGTTCAGCACGACGCACAGATTCGCATCGAAGGATGACCAGGACGTGTTCGGCGTGGCACCGCTCTGCGTATAGCCATCGATGGTCACGTCGGTCGTGATCGCATCCAGGGCACTGGTCAGATTGATGACCGCCGGACAACTGCTGAGCTGGAACAGGATGCGCGACTTGCCCGGGTTGGTGTTCGCCCCGATGATCGCCTGACGCAGGCTGCCAGGCCCCGTATTGCCCGTGTTGGTGACGATGAAGTCGTTCAGATCGTCGAACGAGGACTCGTAGGCACCGCGGTCGATCGTGCTGCCGACGATGCGCGGCCCACCGGTGATGTCCTGGCTCGGGAAGCCGGCCGGCTGGTAGGACGCGCCGGAATTCACGGCCGGAGAGGCATTCTGCAAGCGGTAATCGACACCCGGCGAGACGAACTTCGGGTCGAGGTTGCTGTTCGACGTGGTCGGCTGGATTGTGCCGGCGAGCGTGCCGACGATGTTGTAGGCCACGCTCGGGGTCAGGCCCTTCGACGATACGTCGCTGACGTCAAGATCAACCGTGCCATTCGACCAGAAGATGTTGTCCATGATCCGCAATGTAGAGTCTGCGTTGGATGGCGGGTCCTGGGTGGCGGCTTCGAAAACGGCGCTCCGGCTGTTGAAAGCCACCGTATTGTTGGTGAAGTCGATGACTGCGTTCTTCACCACGTTGAGAACCATCGACGGGCCGCTGCCGGTGCCGTTCGCGATCAGGTTGTTCCAGACGATGGTGCGCGCGGAGCTCGATCCTCCCGATCCAGCGGGGTCCAGAAAGAGTGCGGCATTAGAACCCGAATTGCCGATGAAGCGGCAGTACTTCACGGTGAAGGTATTGCCGGAGGCATCCGCATCACCATGACGCAACGCTACCGTCATGAAAGTTGAAGTCAGGCGGGTGAATGTAATGCCCATCAGCACGTGATCGCCGTTTCCCCACAAGTGAAGGTGGCTGTCCGGCTGGTTCTGGCCGTCGATGACGGTGTTCGCGGGATTGATCACGCGACTGCCGCAACCCGGCACGTAGCCACCGATGATCTGGATCGAGGCATCCATGGTGTAGCCGCCGAAATCGCCGAGAACCCGGCCTTGGCTGTTATCGATGGCATAGGTGCCCTGAACCAGGTGGATGATCGTGGAATTGCCCGCATCGAAGTCATCCAGCGCGGCGCGCAGTCCGGCGAAGTCCTGCACGCAGTGGGTCGCCGCCCATACGGCAGGCGACAGTAGAAACAACACACCGAGGACCACGCCCCTGAGGAACTGACGACACATGTGGGGTCTCCCGCAAACCGACATGGTTGCAAATGCTGCGCTGCATTTGAAACGAACAACGGCATGGGCCGCGAGCCCACGATACGCTGGACAGCTCCGGGGCGCACGACGATGATGGCGCCCCCGCGGCGGACGCGGCCGGTCGCGGACCGGCCATGCGCCGCGTCGGCGGACGATGGATCGTGTCGATGAACGAACAACCCTCCTCCACGGGTGGCGGTACCGGTCATCCGCTGGCGCGTCTCGTACGCACGCTGCTGCCACTGCTGTTCCTCGCCCTGGCCGTGTGGCTCGGCTGGCAGCAGTTCAGCGATTTCGACCTCGGCCAGCTGCAGCGCACGCTGATCGCCGTGCCGACCTCGCGTGCGCTGGCCGTCGGCTTGCTGGCGACGCTCGCGGTGGCGTTCACCGGCTTCGTCGACGTGCTGATCGCGCGCTGGCTCGGGCTCGGTGTACCGCGCCGCGAGCTGCTGCGCCTCGCCTTCGTCGCCAATGGCATGGCGAATTCGCTGAACCTGTCGGGTGCGATGGGTGCCGGCATCCGCCTGATGGGGCTCACCGCACGCGACGTGAGTCTGTCGCGCGCTGCAGCACTGATCGGCATGCAGGCGCTCGCGTTGCCGCTCGGCCTGTCGATCCTGGTCGTGCTGGCCCTCGCCACGGGCACCCTGCCGATCGCACCGGGCAGCGTGGCCCGCTGGCTCGCCTATGCCGTGCTCGGCGCGGCCGCGCTGTATCTGCCGCTGTACGTGGTGCTCACCCGCGAGCGGCATCTGATGCGCTGGCTGCCAGCCGACCAGCCTCTGCCTGGGCTCGGCCTCAAGCTCGCGCTCGCCGGGCTGTCGCTGCTCGACTGGCTGCTTGCGGGAGGCGTGCTGCACGCCTGCCTGCGGCTGAGCGGCCTGACGGTCGATCCGCTGATCCTCTTGGGCGCGTTCACCGGCGCCTCGGTGCTCGGGCTCGTGAGCCTGGTACCCGGTGGACTCGGCGTATTCGACGCGCTGATCCTACTCGCATTAACCGCAGCCGGCTACGACCAGGCGGCGATCCTGTCCGGCCTGTTCCTGTTCCGGCTGGCCTATTACCTGCTGCCACTGTTCCTCGCGCTGTATACCGGCTCCGGCATGCTCGCAGCGCGCCTGCCCCTGCTCGCCCGCCTACGCGAGCGCCTCGCCGGCCATCCACTGTTCGGCCTGCTCGGCCTGCCGGCGGGCCTGCTCGCCGATCTCGGCATCCGCCTGATTGCGATCCTGACCTTCGCCGCCGGCGCTCTACAGCTCGCCTCGGCGTCGATCCCGAGCCTCGCCGAACGTGCCGAGCTCGTACGTACCTACATCCCGATCCTGGCGCTCGAAGGCTCGAACTGGTTCAGCGTGCTGTCCGGCGTGCTGCTGCTCGGCCTGTCGCGCGGCATCGACGGCCGCCTGCGCGTCGCCTACGGCCTCGCTTCGTGGCTGCTGGTGCTGTCCGCGCTGCTCGCCGTGACCAAGGGTCTGCATTTCGGCGAGGCGAGCTTCCTGCTCGGCGTGGCCCTGCTGCTGCGCACACGCAAGAACGCATTCACGCAGCGCGCGATGAGCCTCTCCTCGGCAATCACGTTCGGCTGGTACGCTGGCCTGTTCGCCGTGGTGCTGGTGTTCTTCGCGATCGGTGTGGCGGCAGTGCTCGGCGACGACTCGTTTGACCTGTTCTACGTCGGCGTCGGCGAGCATTCCTCGCGCCTCGCGCGCGGCCTTGCCGCGGCCCTGCTCGGCACCGTGCTGTATCTGATCTGGCAGAGTTTCGCCGTGCGCCGTCCGCGTGCGCCACTGCCGGACCATGCCGAGATGGAAGAGGCCCGCGAGATCTACCGGCGTTACGGCGGCGGCGAGTTCGCGCACCTGACTTTCATGGGCGACAAGCACCTGTTCTGGGCCGCCGACCGGCAGGCCGTGGTCGCCTACGGCAGCGTGCGCGACCGGCTGGTCGCGCTCGGCTCACCCTGCGGACCCGGCACGGCGATCGACCGCGCGATCGTCGATTTCCGCCGCTATGCCGACAGTCTCGGCTGCAGCCCGGTGTTCTACGAAGTACTCGAACCGGAACTGTCGCGTTATCACGATCACGGCTTCGATCTGTTCAAGCTGGGTGAACTCGCGGTGCTCCCGCTCGCCGATTTCTCGCTGTCGGGCAAGCGTGGCGAGGATCTGCGCCAGGCTCTCAACCGTGCCGGACGCGAGCAGCTCGAATTCGAGATTCTGCACCCGCCGTTCGATACCGCGCTGGCCGCCGATGCCGAACGCGTCTCGGATGCCTGGCTCGCCGGCAAGGCCATGCGCGAGAAGGGCTTCTCGCTCGGCCGCTTCGATCCGCAGTATCTCGCCTGGAGTCCGCTCGCGGTCGTACGCCGGGCGGGCGAGCTGGTCGCCTTTGCGAACGTGCTGCCGCCTTACGGGCCGAACGGTACCGCCAGCGTCGATCTGATGCGCCATCTGCCCGATGCGCCGCGCTCGAGCATGGACTTCCTGTTCGCCAACGTGCTGCTCTGGGCGCAACGCCAAGGCCATCCGCGTTTCAGTCTCGGCATGGCGCCGCTGTCGAACGTCGGCGCGAGCCCCTACGCGCGGCTCAACGAGCGGCTGGCCGCACTCGCGTTCCGCTACGGCGGCCGGCTCTACAACTACCAGGGTGTACGCCGCTACAAGGAAAAGTTCCAGCCGCAATGGATCGGCGCGTATCTCGCCTATCCGCGCGGTCTGTTCGTGCCCGCCTTGCTGACCGACATTGCCGCGCTGGTCGCCGGCGGCTATCGCAACCTGCTGCGCGGCTGAGCGGCCTGCACCGGCATCACGGCGCACCGCCGATGCGCGGCCCGGCGCGGTGCGAGCCATCCGGGTAGAAGGATTCCTCGGCGACGACGCGGCCGTCCGGTGCGTATTTGCGACGCGTGGCGAGATAGCCTTCCGGCGCGTAGTCGGCTTCCTCCTCGAGCACCCCGCCCGCGGCGAATTTCCGGCTCTGCACGCGCCGCTCGCCGATCGATTCCTCGTGATAGGCCGGCGTGCCGTCATCGCGATATTGATCGACGACGGTCCGCGCCTCGCGCTCGACGGGCTCGCGCGTGGTGCGCGAACGGACCTTGCCGTTCATGTACCACTCGGTCGTCGAGACCTTCCAGCCGTCGCGGATGACGACTTCCTGAGCCGGCTTGCCGTCCGGATGATAGGTGCGCTCGATGCGCCCCTGCGCCGTCGTTTCCACGGAAGCCGCGAGGCGGCCGTCGCGACCGAACTGCTCGATGCGCTGCACCTCACCCTGGCGATAGACGCGACGCTCCACCAGGCGGCCTTTCATGTCGTGCAGCTCGACCGTGCTCTCGCCGACGAAGCCGCACGGCGTCTTGTCCTCGGCGAGGAAGGAACGCTTGCCACAGCGCAGATCCTTGAGACTGCCGTCGGCGTTGTATTCGAGCGTCACGGCGGCGCTCGTACCGGCCTTCTCGTAGTAGCGCAGCGCCTGGACATGGCCATCCGGGAAATAACTGCGGGTCACGCCGACCGGCCGGCCGTTGTCGTACTCACCCTCGGACTTCAGCTTGCCGTTCGGGTGGAACTCACGCGCCACGCCTTGCGTATTGCCTTGGGCATTGATGCGCCGCTCATGTACCGAGCCGTCCTCGTCATAGCGCTTGTCGAGGCCGATGTATTCGCCGTCGCGCAGTTCCTGCTCGCGCCACAGCGAACCGTCCGGGCGGTAGCACTTGAGGAGGCCGGTCTTGCCGGCGGTGGTCGCGCCATTGTCGGTATTCACTTCGACGCCACCGATCTCGCAGCGCGTGGCGAATGCAAGGGCCGGCGAGAGGACCAGCAGGATCACGCACAGACAACGGACCGAAGGCGCCATGATGGACTCCACAATCAAGGGGAACCCGCCGCGGCGGGCTTTGCCCAGTAACGTCGCCGCGCGAAGAAACCGAAGCCCGCGGGGACACCCGTCACCGGAGCCGCAAATCGAGGGGCGTTCGCGGGAACGAGTGCGTCCGCCAGGACGATCCGCGGGTGGACTCCATGCCAAGCGCGAGGCGAGGGTAACCCTGCGCATTGGATGGACGGCTGACGGATGGACTCCACGCCAGGCGTGAGTCGAATACGGGCAACGCGCTTTCCGGTGGCCGGCTATTTCGCGAGCCGGTCCGCGATCAGCGTGCCGAGTGCCGTGTAGTCGCCGTCGTAGTGATGACCGCCCGGCAGGCTGAGCACGCGCGTGTGCGCGGCATCGAGCTTCGGACAGATGCTGTCGTCCTCGTCCTTGCCGTGGATGCAGTAGAACGCAGCGCCGAGCCGGGCGACTTCGGGCGCGATCGGCACGGCTCCCTCGTGGTGTGCGCCGCCGAACCAGTCACCGACCTTGACCTCGAACACCGCCTCGGGATCGGGCGAGATCGCGAACGCGGCCTCGAGCCGGGCCTGCGCGGCAGACGGCAGGCGGTTGATCACGACCGGCACCAGGCTCGCGCCGAACGAATAGCCGATCAGCACGCAGCGCGTATCCGCCGCGCCGGCCGTGTAGTGGTCGATCACGCGCGCCACGGCCGCCGCGGCTTCGTCCGGCGTGCGCGTCTTCCAGAAGAACTTCAGCGTGGAGAAACCGACCACGCGCATGCCCTGGCGCGCAAGCACCTCGGCCACGCCGCGATCCAGACCGGCCCAGCCGCCATCGCCGGTGAGGATGATCGCCACGCGGCCGTTCGGCGTGCCCTGCGGGGCGACCTCGGTGAGCGGCAGGTCGGCGACGTCCGGCGCCACCGGCGCGGCCGCGCGCGGACGCTGCCAGCGCTCGATGCGGTCCGGGAGCGGTGCGGCTGCCGCGGCGGCGCTGCCGGCCAGATATCGCCCCAGCCCGTCGGCCAGCCACAGCATGGCGCGTACCGGCGGCGAAGCGCCGGTGAGCGGGCCATCCGCGGCCGACGACAGCGGCAGCCAGTCGACGGCAAAACCGCGCGCCGGTGTGATCCGGTAGCCACGACCGGCCTCGGCGGCAGCGACCGGTCCGGCGTCACCGGCGCAGAGCGGACGGGCCAGCCGCCAGTCGAAGTCGTAGCCGAGCGTGACGAGGCCGGCAAAGGTGCCGGCCGGAGCCTGTGCGGCCACGGCATAGGCCACGTCCGCGCCGCTGCCGCGTCCGATCAGGAGCGGCGCGCGGTAATCGGCCAGCGCCTCGTGGCGCTCGACCCAGTGGACCATTTCCTCGACGTGCCCGGCCGGATAAGCGCAACGGCCGTGCACGCCGGCGAGTTCCGCAAGATACGCCGCGAGATCGACGCCAATCACGAGCGTGCCCGAGCCGGCGAGGTCCTGCGCGATGCGTTCCTCGGGCACGGCCCAGCCGGGCCGGTCGGAGACGAGCAACGCGACCTGCCGCACGGTGGCGCCCGGACGGGCGATGTGCAGGTCGCCGAACAGGCCGAAATGCAGCGGCTCGCTGAGCGCGGCGATGCCGTGCAACACGGCGAGCAGGGCCGGGACTGGATTCATGCGTTCCCTCGGAATGTGGACCGGACGCGGCAGCCGCTCAGACCGGCGGGCGGCGACGGAATTCCCTCACGCCACGATCCGCGCGGCAGCGGCCATCGCCGCCTCGATCGCCTCGGGCTCGCGCGGCACGTCGGCGCTGAGGATCTCGGGCGCGCCGCGGCGGACCACCACGTCATCCTCGATGCGGATGCCGAGGCCGCGCCATTTCGCGGCCACGCCCTTCGCGTCCGGCGGCACGTAGATGCCCGGCTCGACGGTCAGCACCATGCCTGGCTCCAGCACGCGCGGCTCGCCGTCGATGCGGTAATCGCCGACGTCGTGCACGTCGAGGCCGAGCCAGTGGCCGGTCTTGTGCGGGAAGAAACGCCGGTAGGCGCCCGATTCGATCGCTGCGTGCGCATCACCGCGGACGAGACCGAGTTCGCACAGCCCGGCCGCGACGACCGCGACGGCCGCGTCGTGCACGGCACTCCACGGCCGCCCGGGACGCGCCGCGTCGATCGCCGCGACCTGCGCGGCGAGGACGACCTCGTACAGCGCGCGCTGCTCGCGGCTGTAGCGGCCATTCACTGGCCAGGTGCGGGTGACGTCGGAGGCATAGCACTGGTACTCGGCACCGGCATCGACCAGCAGCAGGTCGCCGTCGCCGAGCACGGCGCTGTTCGTGCGGTAATGCAGCACGCAGGCGTTCGCGCCGCCGGCGACGATCGGTTCGTAGGCGGGCACCGCACCGGCACTGCGCATCGCATGCAGGAGTTCCGCCTCGACCCGGTGTTCGGCAAGCCCGGGACGCACCAGGCGCAACGCGCGCCGATGCGCCTCGGCGGTGATGGCGGCGGCATGGCGCATCACGCGCAGCTCGTCGCGCGACTTGTACAGGCGCAGGTCGTGCAGGAGGTGCGAGAGCGCGACGAACTCGTGCGGCGCGCGCGCATCCGGATGACGCAGGCCACGCACGCGCTGCACCCAGCCGATCAGGCGCAGATCGAATTCCGTGTCGCGACCGAAGTGGTAGTAGACCCGCGAGCGGCCCTCGATCATGCCGGGCAGGATCTCGTCGATGTCGTCGATCGGGAACGCGTCGTCCATGCCCCAGTCGCGCACCGCGCCTTCGGTGCCGGCGCGCGGCCCATCCCAGGCTTCACGTTCGCGGTCGCGCTCGCGGCAGAACAGGATGGTCTCGCCGTGCGTGCGGCCGGGGATGAGGGCGAGCACCGCGTCGGGTTCGGGGAAGCCGGTCAGGTAATGGAAATCGCTGTCCTGCCGGTACGGATACGGCGCATCGGCGTTGCGCAGACGCTCGCGGGCCGCCGGCACGACGACGATCGCGTCGCGGCCCGCCATGCGCATCAGCTGGCGACGGCGGCGGGCGAATTCGGCCGTGCCGATCATCAATGCAGGGTCTTGCGCAACGGCGCGGCGTTCAGCTCGCCGTGCAGCAGCAGCACGCCGATGCGGATGAACTCGACGACCTCGGACAGCGCATTCTCGTCCTCCTCGGCGTCGTCGAGTTCGAAGTGCGAGCCGGCGATCGTGCCGAAATCGCGCAGGATCTCGGCGCCGTCCTCGGACAGCGCGTGGCCCTGGGCCACGCCGGCCAGTCCCATGCCGCCGAGGAAGCCGCGGCACCATTCGACCAGCGCCTCGGCGCGCTCGGGCAGCGGCCGGTCCTCGTCCGGCAGCAGCGGCTGGAAACCGAGGTCCGGATCCTCGAGCTGCGCACGGCATTCGCCGAACAGGCGATCCAACAGCGCCGGCCGGCTGCCAGCCGCGTCCGTCTCGAGCGCGAGCCTGTCGAGCCAGTCTGCCGCGCTCGCATGGCCGCCGGCGCAGAGATAGCCGGCCAGCGAACCGTGCAAGTCGCTCGCGCCGACACCGACGCGCAGCTCGGTCAGCACGGCACCGAGTTCGGCATGGGAAACGGTGGAATCGGCACTCATCGGACGGCACCCGCGGGACTGGTGCATTCTAGCAGGGCCGCGGCACCGCACCGGAGCGGATTGTGCGGATCGGACGGCGTGCGGGATGCGCGCTGACGTCCCATGGCGACGTCAGCGGCCGATGGCGAGCCGGCCTGTCACGAGCCTGGGCAGGCACAGGAGCGGCTTCGCCCATCGCCGGATGCGGCCGTGTCATGACACACGGCTGCCGCTTTGCCTACACTGCCGGGGCGGCACCGGGGAGTGCCGGGGGAGATCGGCGCGCATGGGGGTCGCTCTGCAGCAGGGCCTTGCAATGCGGCATGTCTGGCTTCGCCTGGCATCTGCCCTGCTCGTGCTGCTCGCCACCCTGGGCGATGCCGCCGCCGCCCGGCGCGATTACTACTTCAGCAGCTTGAGTGGCGAGCGCGGCCTCGCGCAGAACACCGTGCATGCGCTGCTGCAGGACCGTAACGGTTTCGTCTGGGTCGCCACCCAGGGCGGCCTGCACCGCTTCGACGGCTACACATTCCGGCTCTATGAGCACGTTGCGGACGACCCGCACAGCCTGCCGGACAGCTTCGTTACCGCACTCGCCGAGGACGAGCACGGCCAGCTCTGGGTCGGCACCGGTTCGCGCGGCCTGTCGCGCCTGGATCCGGCCAGCGGTTTCGTCACGCGCCTGGGCGGCGGCGAGGCGGCGGCGCCGGACGACAAGAGCCTGCATACCGCCGCGAGCACCGACAGCATCACTGCGCTCTGGTACGAGAGCAGCCAGCGTCTGTGGATCGGTTCGCGCGCCGGCATCGATCGCTACGATCCGAGCCGCGGCACACGCACGCCGGTCTACCGGTTCACGGCGAGCGGCTCCGTACTGCTGCCGATCCGCCGCTTCGTGCCCGATGGTCCGGCCACGCTGCTCGCGCCGACCAGCGAAGGGCTGCTGCGCATCGACCGGCAGAACGGCACGGTGGAGCGCGTCGCGGCGCCCGCGCTGCAGGCCGGCGTGCTGAGCGCCTGGGTCGCGCGCGACGGGCGACGCTATGCCGGCACGCGCGACGGCCTCTACCGTGTCGCCGGCAACGGTGCGGAAGCGGAGCGCCTGTGGCCGCGCGACAAGGCGCCGGAATACCGCAGCGTCTGGGACATCGCCGAGGATGCCGCCGGCCGGCTCTGGCTCGCCGTGCGCGGCGAGGGTCTGGTCGTCTTCGATCCGGCGAGCGGCCGAGCCGACTGGCAGCGCTATGAGCCGACCATGCCCGGCAGTCTGCCCGAGGAACTCGTCGCGACCCTGATGATCGATCGCACCGGCCTGCTGTGGATCGGCGGCGGCACGCGCGGCGTCGCCCTGACCCGCCCAGTCGGAGCACCATTCGCCTACGTCGCCGACCTCACCGATCAGCACGACAACGTCGCGATCAACAACGTCAGTGCGGTCCTGCCGGAGAGCACACAGAGGGTCTGGCTCGGCACCGACGGCGCTGGCTTGCTCGCCTACGATCGCGCCACCGACCGTTTCGAGGACTACACCGCGCCGCTGCGGCATGCGGCCGGCTACGGCGGCAAGGTGCGCATCTTCAGCCTGCTCGCCGCCGGTTCCGGAGATCTCTGGGTGGCGGGCAATCTCGGCCTGCAACGGCTCGATGTCGCGACCGGACAGGCGACGACAATGCCACTCGGCCTGCCGGCCGACGGTGAATCGGCCGAGGTGCGCAGTCTCGCGCGCGATGCGGACGGCAGCCTGTGGATCGGTACGCGCGCGCGCGGGCTGCTCCACTACCGGCCGCAGGACGGCCGCATCGAATCCTACCGGCACGTCGAGGGCGATGCAGGGAGCCTCACCCACGACATGGTGCTCGCCATCTGCATCGACCGCACACACCGGATCTGGGCCGGCACGTTCGATGGCCTGTCGCTGCTCGACCCAGCGAGCGGACGCGTGAGTTCCTTCCGGCACGTGACGCAGGATCCCGATTCGCTCTCAGGCAACCTGGTCCGGGCTATTCACGAGGACCGCAACGGCAGTCTCTGGATCGGCACGCACGGCGGCCTGAATCGTCTCGACCGCATCGATGCCGGGGGCGCCGCGCACTTCGAACGCGTGCCGGCGGCGGCCGGTCTGGCCAGCTCAACCATCTACGGCATCCTCGAAGATGCCGACGGCGGGCTCTGGCTGAGTACCAACCGCGGCCTCTCGCGTTACGACGCCACGACCCGCCGCGTGCGCAACTTCTCGCTCGAGGATGGCTTGCAGGATTACGAATTCAACGGCGGCGCGGCCGCGGCCGGCACGAACGGCGAGCTGTTCTTCGGCGGCGTGCGCGGCCTGAACGTGCTGCGGCCCGCGAACGCCGCGCCGGGCGAACTCCAGCCGCC
>CAYYHP010000019.1:0-27015 GCA_964471815.1 uncultured Rhodanobacteraceae bacterium | reverse complement strand
TCCAGAACAGCGTGCCGAACAGGCCGTTCTTGAAGAACGGCAGCGCCGCGACGTAGCACGCCGTGAGGCCGGCTGCATCGTGCGCATACATGCCCGAGCCGAGCCAGACGAAGAAATTGGTGACAACGAAGAACAGTACCGAGCTGCCGACCGCGCCCGTGGCGACCGGCAGCACGCCCGCACGGCCGCGCAGCAGCCGGCCGAGCAGTGCGGACAGCGCGAGGCAGCCGTAGACGACCGGGATCAGCTCGTGCAGGCCGATGACGAGATCGGCGATTAGCATCGCGACGAGCGGCACGCCGATCGCGAGGCGGCGGTCGGCGAACTGCGCGCCGCCGAATAGCGCGATCGCCTCGACCGGCGAAAAATGATACGGAACCGCACCGGGTGCGAAGTGGATGACGAGGCGCGTGGCCACGGCGAACGCGATCATGCCCGCGAGTACGCCGGTGCGTGGATCGGACAGCCGGTTGTCGGCGGTGTTGTGCATCTCGGAAAGCGCCTCCGCGCGTCACGTCGCCTCGAACCGCGAGGCGTTCGAATAGCATACTTCAAACTGCCCGGCGCGCCAGCGGATGCAGGTGGCATGTGCCGTCTCTACACCGAGCGCGAAGGCACGCGCCGGCGGCAGGCCGAGCGCGTGGCAGAGCAGGGCGCGGATCGAACCCGCGTGCGCGAGGGCCAGCACGCGGTCGTCTTCCGCCGTCGAGCCGAGCAGTGCCGACAGCCACGCGCCGGTCCGGCGCAGCACGTCGGCGAAACTCTCGCCATCCGGTGCCGCCTGGATAACCCAGTTGTCCATCCAGTGCCGGTAGCGCGCCGCGTCCTCTGTCGCGATGCGGTCCCAGCGCCGGCCTTCCCACGCGCCGAAACCGACCTCGCGCAGGCGCGCATCGGCCAACGGCTCGGTCGCGAAGCGTGCGGCGAATACCTGGGCCGATTGCAGGGCACGGTGCAGATCGCTCGCGAACACGAAGCGCGGCGCGGATCCGGCCCAACCGGCCGCGAGCCGCTGGATCGCCGCGAAACCCACTGCCGAGAGCGGCTCATCGGTATGGCCGATGCACGAGCCCGGTGCGGCATCGGTGCCGCCGTGACGAACGAGCAGAAGATCCATGCGCGAGTGGATCCGGAGCGGGCCATCATCATAGCCGATGGCCGCGCCGGCTCCGTATCATCCACGCATGACGAGACCTCTCGACGTACTCATCGCCGGCGGCGGGCTGGTCGGCGCCAGCCTCGCCATCGCGCTGGCCGACAGCGGGCTCGCGGTCGCCCTCGTCGAGGCCGCCGCGCCACGTCCGGACAGCCAGCCGAGCCACGATGGCCGCAACCTCGCCCTGGCACGGGTCACGCTGAACGCGCTGCAGGCGCTCGGCGTATGGCCGCTGGTGAGTGTCACGGCCGCGCCGATCCGGCGCCTGCACGTCAGCCGTGCTGGCGAGTTCGGCAGCGTGCATCTCGACGCGTGGCGGCATGGGGTGGAAGCCTTCGGCGCGGTACTGCCCGCACACGAGCTCGGCCGCGGGCTGCTGCAGCGTCTGGCGGCCTGCGCAGGCCTGCAACGTCACGCACCCGCCGAAGTAATCGTCATGCGACCCGGACGCGATGCGATCGAGGTCGATCTGCGCGAGGGCGATGCGCAGCACACGCTGCGCACGCGGCTCCTGGTCGGCGCCGACGGCACGACCTCGTTCGTGCGCGACGCACTCGGCATCGACACCGATGTCATCGATTATGCGCAGACCCTGATCGTCACCACGCTTGCGCCCGAGCGGCCGCTCGAGGACTGCGCCTACGAACGCTTCGGTGACGAGGGGCCGGTCGCACTGCTGCCGCTCGTCGGGCAACGTGCCGGCCTCGTGCTCAGCGTCGCGGACAACGCGGCCGCGGCCATGATGGCACTCGACGACGACGGTTTTCTCGACCTGGCCCAGCGTCGCTTCGGCTGGCGACGCGGTCGGTTCGCGCGGCTCGGCCGGCGCACCGCCTATCCGATCCGCCGGCGTACGGCACAGGCCCTCGTCGCGCCGCGCGCGGTACTCGTCGGCAACGCCGCACAGGCCATCCATCCGATCGGCGCGCAGGGTTTCAATCTCGGCCTGCGCGATGCGCTGACCCTCGCCGAACTGCTGATCGCCGCGGCGCGCGCCAACCGCGATCCGGGCGCAGCGGAACTGCTCGCGACCTATGCCGAGCGCCGGCAGGTCGATCGCGAGGGCACGCTCGCGTTCAGCGACGGACTCGTGCGCCTCGCCTGCAGTCCGGCCGGTGCGTTGTGCCCGTTGCGCCTGCTCGGCATGCACCTGATCGCGCACAGCGATCTGCTTCAGCATGAGATCGCGCGGCGCGGCATGGGTTTTCGCGGCGCGCCGACCGTCTACGCACTCGGAGGACGCCCATGAATCCATCGTCGCGGCGCGGGCCGCTCGACGTCGCCGTCGTCGGTGCCGGCATGGTCGGCAGCGCACTCGCGCTGGGGCTCGGGCAGCGCGGCTTCCGCGTGGCGCTCGTCGAAGAGCGTGAGCCGCCGGCCTGGCATGCGGCCGACGAAGTCGACCTGCGCGTCGTCGCGCTCGCGCCGTCGGCGGTGCGGCTGCTCGATGCGCTCGGCGTCTGGACGACGATCGCCGACGCGCGCGCCAGCGCGTATCGGCGCATGCGCGTGTGCGATGCGGAGAACGGTGCGCGGCTCGAGTTCGATGCGGCCGACCGTGGCCTGTGCGAACTCGGCTTCATCGTCGAGAACCGTCTGATCCAGCACGCGCTCTGGCAGGCGTTGGCCGCCGACGGACGCACGCAACGGCGTTGCCCGGCGCAGGTCGTCGACAGCACGCACGATAACGAGGTGCGGCGACTCGAATTCGCCGACGGCACGCGCCTCGCTGCGCGACTGGTGATCGCCGCCGACGGCGCAGCCTCGCCACTGCGCGCGAAGCTCGGCCTCGGTACGCACGGACATGCATATGCGCAGCGCGCCGTCGTCGCGCATGTCGCGACCGCGCGTCCACATGCGGCCACCGCGCGCCAGCGTTTCCTGCCGGGCGGCCCGCTCGCTTTCCTGCCGCTCGCCGATGGCCGCAGCTCGATCGTCTGGTCGCTGCCGGAACCCGAGGCCGCACGCGTGCTGGCGCTCGACGATGCCGCGTTCCGTGCGGAACTCGGCGCAGCCTTCGACTTCGAGCTGGGGCCGATCCTCGCGACCACGCCGCGCGCGGCATTCCCGCTGCAGTTGCAACTCGCCGACCGCTATCTCGCGCCGCGCTTCACTGTGATCGGCGATGCCGCACATCAGGTGCACCCGCTGGCCGGGCAGGGCGTGAACCTTGGCCTGCGCGACGTGGATGAACTGCTCGACGTGCTGAGCGCGGCACGCGATGCCGGACGTGAGTTCGCCGCCGAGACCGTGCTGCGCCGCTACGAACGTCGCCGGCGCAGCGACAACGCACTCGCCGCCTATGGTTTCGACGCGCTCGGCCGGATCTTCGACTGGCGCGCCGAGCCGCTGGTCTTCGCACGCGGTCTCGGCCTGCGTGCGGTGAACGCCCTGGCTCCGCTCAAGCGGATGTTGATCGACAGGGCGACCGGCGGCTGAGGCTCGCGATAGGCTCGCGGCATCGGCCCGGTATCGGTGCATGCCGATGTCGTTCGATGGCGGCGGCCGTTTCGCGTCAGTGCGCATGCCGCAGTTCGGCATTCCGGCCCGACCGCCCGCGCTGCCCGCACGACAGGTCGCGCTTCGACATGGCCCGGTCGGCCAGCCTACTTCTCGTAACGGTAGCTGATGCCCGCGCGGTTCTCGTTGCCTGCGCTCTGCGCTTCGAGGTTCCAGCGTTTCGACAGCAGGTAGCGCAGGGTGATGACCTCGCCGGGCGTGAACAGACCGACGCCGTAGCTCAGGTACAGCTTTGGCGAGAGGTACTTGCCGATCGTGAAGGCCGCGCCGCCGAGCACGGCGTTGTCGCTGACCGTGGCCTCCACGCCGAGTCGTGCGCCGATGCTGCGCGCGAGCAGATCACCGGTCGCCGCGCCGAGCGCGCGTGCCGCGGTGCCGACCATGCTGCTCTCCTCGCCGCCGAGGGCCGACAAGGGGCGCCCTGTGACGAGGTAGGACAGGGCTTCGGACTGCTCCATCGGCGGATCGGAGAACACCGTCATGACCGGCGCCCGGGCCGTGCCCTGTACGCGCAGGCCGACGGTCGCGTCGCGCAGGTCGCGCGTCGCGCGCAGGTCGAGGCCCGGGTTGTCGAGCACGCTGTTGGCGTACAGCAGACGGCCGTTATCGATGCGGAGATTCTGGCCATAGGCGCGATACGTGCCGGAAACGCGCAGCTCGCCGCGGCCGAGCGTCGGCTGAGCCGGCCGGTCGATCACCGTGAGCTGTCCGGCGAGCTTGCCGTCGAGGCCGTGGCCGCGCACCGCGACCGCGTCGCCGAGGCGCACGAGCACGTTGGCCATCAGCGGCAGCGGAGCGGCGCGCTCGCGCCGTGCCGGCGGGGCGTCGATCACCACGACATCCGGCGACGTGGTGACGCCGTTGTCGCCGGGCAGCCGGGCGAGATCAACATTCGCGCTCGGCACGCCGAGCGTGCCCTCAAGCGCGACGCGTTGCGGCGTGCGAGTCAGGGTCAGGTCCGGGTCGGCCACGACATGCACGCCCGGCAGGTCCGCGGCAAGAACGTCCTGGCCTTCGAGGTGCATGGCGAATGGCGCACCGCCCGCGCCGCCGGACGAGCCTGTCAGGCGCAGGCGGCCGCTGCCGGAGGCCACATCGCCCTGCAGACCAATCCGGCCGTCGTCCGCGAAGTCCGCCGTGACGCGGCCCTCGCGCAGGCGGATGCCGGTCGCCGGCACGTCGGCGGCGAAATCCGCGAGCGTCGCCGTGCCCGTCGCGCGTGGCGCGTCCAGCGTGCCGGCGAGCACGAGGCGGCCGTCGAGACGCCCCTTCACGTCCACGAGTTCGGACGTGAACAGCTCGACGACGGCGAGGTCGGTCAGGCTTGCGCGGATCTCGCCGGCGAGTTCGCGGCGGGTTGCATCGATGCGCAACGTGCCGTCGAGCACGCCACCGCCGCCGAGATCGGCATGCAGGCGCGCGGTGTCGCCGGCGGCGCCGAACGTCGCCTCGATGCGCGCATCGCGGTAATCGAGCAGCGGCCGATCGGGACGATCGAGCGGGCTCGCGCCGCCGGCCGCCGAGACGAGCCGCGCGCTGCCGGCGAAGCGGCCGCCGGTGCGGCTCTCGAGATCGCCCTCGCCGTCGAGCGTTCCGCTCCAGGCGAGCGGCAGATCCGCTGCGGCGAGCGTGGCGACGAGGCCGAGCGGCACCTGCTCGATGCGATAGCGCAGACGCGCGGCGCCCGTCGCATCGCGGTTGCCGGCGAGACACAGGCGCGAGGCTTCGGCCATCAGACAGGCTTCGTCGAGCCGCAGCACGTGCTCCTGCACGCGCAGCGCCGCCGGTGAGGCAAGCTGCCAGCGGCCCTGTCCGGCCAGGTCGAGATCCAGCGCCGCGAGGCTCCCGTTCCAGCCGTCATCGCGCTGCGCGCCCTGCGCACGCAGGTCGAGGCTGAGCGGTTGGCCCCTTGCCGCGACGTGCAGGCGGTGCGCGCTGCGCTCGCCGTCGAGATCGAGCGTAGCCTCGCCAAAGGCGAGACCGGCACCGTGCACGTCGCGGGCGCGCACGGCAAGCCGGCCGGACAGCGCTTGCGCATCGCCGACGTCGGCATTGAGGGCGAGGCTGCCGGCCTGCCAGCCGGCCACGGCGAGACGCTCGCCGGTCAGGCGCGCGCTCATGCCGAGCTTCGGCCAGGTGCCGCGCGCGGTCACCTGGCCGGTGAGGCTGCCAGTCGCCTCCGGCACGAAATCGCCGAGTTCGGCGATCGCGAGATCGAGCCGCGCATCGGTTGCCGCGCCGCCCTGGCCGGTCAGCGTCACGCGGCTGCGGCCCGAGGCGATGCGCAGTTCGCCCTGCATGCGGCGGTCGGCGCCGAAGGCGAGATCGCCCTGGCCCTGTACGGCGCGCCGGCGCAGCTGTCCGGCGAGCCGCTCGAGCCGCAGACGGCCTTCGGGGCCGCGGTCGGTCAGGCTGCCGTGGCTATTCAGCGCGAAATCGAGCGCGCCGGGCCACTCCGCCACGAAGGCGCCCGGATCGAACCGCTCGGCATGCAGCGCGAGGTCCCAGGCGGGGTGCGGTGCGAAGCGGATTTCGCCGCTCGCGGTCAGCGCGCCCCTGGCCTGGGTCAGTGCGAGGCGATGCACGGCGAGCGCATCGGCACTGCCGCCGAGGTCAACGGCGACATCGGTCGGCTGGCCGGGCGGGCCGAGGCCGAGCGTTCCGGTCGCGGTGAAGTCGTCGCGGTTGCCGGCCACGTGCAACGCGCCGCGTGAGTGCAGGATCTGGCCGGCGAGTTCGGCCGGCAGCTCCACGTCGGCCCAGTGCAGGTCGAGGTCCGCGACTGGCGGCGAGTGGTGCAGGTCGATGCGGCCGTTCGCATTCAGCCGGCCCGGCGCATCGGCTGCGCGCAGACTCAGCGTGTCGAGCGCGAGCGCGTCCCGATCGAGATGCAGCTGCAACGGATCGAGGCGGATGGCGTGCGCATCCAGATCCAGGCTGCCGGTGAGGCGCGCGGTACGGCGATCGCCGCTGCCATCGAGTGCGATGGCCAGTTCGTCGAACGACCTCACGCCGATCTTCTCCGCCGCGAAGCGCGGCACGCGCAGCGTCGCCTGCCATGGCGACTCGCCGGTCTGGGTCAGCGTCACGTCGAGGCGTGCCGGGGCCGGGTCGCGCAAGGCGAGGGTCGCCTTCGCCGTCCTGCCGTCGCCATCGGCTCCGAGCGTGCCGGCGACGGGGCGGCCGTCGAGCGTCCAGTCGAAATCCAGCGTGGCCTTGCCGGCATGGCCTTCCTGTGCGCCGATCTGCCCGGTGAGATCGAGGCGGCCAGCCTCGGCTTCGACGTGCAGATGGTCGAGCCCGATGCCGGCCGCGTTCCAGAGGCCGGCGAAGTCGAGCCGCGTCGCGGCAAGGACGCGCTGCCCGTCGCGTCGCACGTCGAGACCGACGAGGCGCACGGCATCGAAGGCGAGTGGCAGCGGCGGCCTCGGGAAGGTCGCCGGTTCGTCCGCGGGCGCCCCGGACGGCGCAAGCGCGACCCGCATGTCGGCGAGTTCCGCACTCTGGACATGCACGAGCCCATGCAGGAACAGGGCGGCGATGTCCGCCTCGACGTCGGCATGTGCGATGTGCAGGTCCACGCCCGCGTCACGCCAGGCGAGATCGGCCAGACGCAACCGGCCGGCGAGACGGCCGTCGATCGCACCGATGCTCAGTCGGCCGCCGCTGTCGGCGATGGCACGGCCGGCGACGAGGCGTGCGCCGGCTGTCGTCGCGACGAGCCAGGCGACGGCGCCGATCACGAGCAGCGCGAGGCCACCGAGCACGGCGAGTGCGAGGCGCAGGCCATGCAGCCGATGCGTGCGGCGCGGTGCGTTCACAGGTCCGGCCCGATCACCAGATGCAGCTTCAGGCCGCGCTCGTCGCGGTCGCGGATGGGCGTGGCCACGTCCAGGCGCAGCATGCCGACCGGCGAGCGCCAGCGCAGGCCGAGGCCGGCGCCGACCTTGGCCGAGAACGCGCGGTCGAAGAAGGCGTCGCCGGCATCGACGAAGGCGGCCACGCCCCAGTCACGACGGAAGTAGTACTCGTACTCCACGCTCGCCACGGCGAGGTGGGTGCCACCGACCGTCTCGGGCTTCTGGCTGCGCGGATTCGGCTGGCGCGGGCCGATCGCCTGATAGCCGTAGCCACGGATCGAACGGTCGCCGCCGGCGAAGAAGCGCAGGTCCGGCGGCAGGGCGGAGAAGTCGTCCACCCGCGTCGCGCCGAGGCTGCCGCGCAGGATCACGCGCTGGCGCTCGCTGAAGCCATGGATCCACTTCGCATCGGCGCGCACCTGCACGAAGCTCGTGTCGGCGATCAGGCCGCGTCGCGCGGCGCGCGCGAGCAGGGTCAGCGCATAGCCGTCGCGCACGAAGGCCGGATCGTCGGCGCGCTTGCGCACGAGGCCGATTTCCGGGAACAGCACGGTCGACTGGCCGTGCCGGCCGGCGATCTCGAAATTGCCGCTGAGCGCATGCAGGCCGAGCGTGCGCGTGAAACCGAGCCACTGGCGTGTCTCGTTGGCGACCAGCGAGGCCGTGCGCGAGGTGGAGCTCGCGGTGGTCTCCTTCTTGAAATTGGCGCCGAAGTTGAAACTGCGGTCGTCCGGACCGGGCAGCGGAATCAGGTATTGCGCCGTCACGGTCTCCAGGCGCTGGGCGAGGATCGCCTCGGCCTTCAGCTTGTGGCCGCGCGCGTTCATCCAGCGACGCTCGAGCCCGACCCGGCCACCGAAGCCGGTGTCGGTGCCGACGAACAGGCCGCCCGTGTACACGCTGCGCTTGGCCGGTATCAGGACGACCCGGATCGGCACGATGCCGTCGCGTGCCTGATCGATCTCCGGCGTGACCTCGACGCCGGCGAAGTAGTCGGTATCGGCCAGTCGGCGCTGCAGGGCGAGCAGGCGCTCCTGCGCGTATTCCGCGCCGGACTCCCACGGCACGTAACGGGCGAGGAACGTATCCGGGAACGGCGCGCCCTCGAAGTGCACCGTACCGATCCGGTAGCGCGTGCCGGTATCCCAGGCGAGGCGGATGCGTGCACTGTGCGCCGCACGCGACACCTCGACGCGCGGCGTGGTCGGCAGGAGGTGCGCGTCGAGGAAGCCGTTTGCTAGCAGCGCGGCCTGGATCGCCGCCTTGCTGCGTTCGTAGGCGGCGTGCTCGAACGGCTCGCCGAGGCGCGGGGCGAACGCCGCGAGTGCCGTCCGTACCGCCGCGAGTCCGCGGGCCGGGTCTGCGAGGGCGATGTCGAGTGCGGTGACCCGCACCGGCTCGCCGCGCCGCACGGCGAAACGTGCCGTCCAGCCGCCCGGTGCCTCATGCAGTTCGCCATCCACCTGCGGTTCGTAATAGCCGTAGGCCTCGAGCGCCGCGGCGATCTGCTCCGGCGCGCGCGCGTAGAGACGCCGCACCTGGGCAGCCGAGACATCGCGATCCGCGTATTCGGCGAGCTCGACATGCGCGAGGGCCGCGCTGCGCAGCTCACCGTCGAGGCCGTCGATCTGTACGCTCACGCCGGCCCGCGCGGCCGGCGCCATACCCAGTGCGAGGTACAGCACCAGAAGCCCTGTCCGTTCCCGCCACCCTCGACGCGCCACGCCATCCATCCGGGTCCATCACCGGGTTCGGTTATAACAGCCCGCAGGCGAACGCCGAAGCGATGGGCCCGCCGGCCGCGGAATTGCAGGAGGACTGCACAAACGCATGCCCATCGCCTCGGCGCGCCAGCGGTCCGTCGCCGCCGAGGTCGCTTGCGCGAGGTCAAGTTCGTGACGTCGCGCCCTGCCTAGACTCATGGCGTTGTCCCGTGGAGTGAAACGATGCCCCTGCTGCAGAACCGCACCTTCGACGAGATCGCCGTGGGCGATTCGGCCGAGCTCAAGCGCACCCTGACCGAGGACGACATCCGCCTGTTCGCGGTCATGTCCGGGGACGTGAATCCCGCGCATCTCGATCCGGAATATGCCGACCACACGCGTTTCCACGGCGTCATCGCGCATGGCATGTGGAGCGGGGCGCTGATCTCGACCTTGCTTGGCACCGAACTGCCGGGGCCCGGCACGATCTACATCGGTCAGAACCTCGAATTCCATCGCCCGGTGCGGCCCGGCGACACGATCGCGGTGCACATCGCGGCGACAGAGAAGATGCCCGAGCGCAAGCGCGTGCGCTTCGATTGCCGTTGCCTCAACCAGCGCGGCGAGCTGGTGACCAGCGGTGTCGCCGAGGTCATCGCACCGACCGAGAAGATCCGCCGCGAGGCGCCGGAGCTGCCGGACATCTCGTTCCGCGCGCACAACGGCTACGAGCGTCTGCTGCACGCCGCGCAGGGTATGCCGGCGGTGCGCAGCGCGATCGTCCATCCGTGCAGCGAGGAGGCGTTGCGCGCGGCGCTCGAGGCGCGTGACGCGGGTCTGATCGAGCCGGTGCTGGTCGGGCCGCGCGAGCGCATCCTGCGGCTCGCGGCCGAGACCGGCCTGCCGCTCGACGGCGCGGAGATCGTCGATACCGAGCACAGTCATGCCTCGGCCGAATGTGCGGTGGCGCTCGCCCGCGCCGGCAGCGTCGCCGCGCTGATCAAGGGCAGCCTGCATACCGACGAGCTGATGCATGCGGTGGTCGACAAGAACCTCGGCCTGCGCACGCCACGGCGCATCTCGCATGCGTTCCTGATAGACGTGCCGAACTATCCGAAGCCGGTGCTGATCACCGACGCCGCGATCAACATCTGTCCGAAGCTGATGGACAAGCGCGACATCGTGCAGAACGCGATCGACCTCGCGCTCAGCGTCGGCATCCGCGAGCCGCGCGTGGCCTTGCTCTCGGCCGTCGAGACGGTCAACCCGGACATCGCCTCGACGCTGGATGCAGCCGCGCTGTGCAAGATGGCTGATCGTGGCCAGATCACCGGCGGTCTGCTCGATGGGCCGTTGGCTTTCGACAATGCGATCAACCTGGAAGCCGCGCGGATCAAGGGTATCGTCTCGCCGGTCGCCGGCCAGGCCGACATCCTCGTCGTGCCGGACCTGGAGGCCGGCAACATGCTCTACAAACATCTCACCTTCCTCGCCGGCGCCGATGCCGCCGGCATCGTGCTCGGCGCGCGCGTGCCGATCGTCCTGACCAGCCGTGCCGATCCGCTGCGCAACCGTCTCGCCTCGACCGCGCTCGCCACGATCCTGATACAGACGCGTGCGGCGCGGCTGAGGCCGGCATGAGCGCGCTGCTCGCCCTCAATGCCGGCTCGTCGAGCCTGAAGTTTGCCCTGTTCGCCGCGGATGGCCAGACGCTCGCGCGCGGCCAGGTCGAGCGCATCGGCCCGCAGGCACAGCTCTGCGTGCGCCGCGGCGAGATCCGCCACGCGCAGCCGCTCGCCGCGACGCATTCCGCGGCGGCGGCGCTGGATGCGGTACTCGGCTGGCTCGCGGACACCCTTCCCGAGGTCTCGATCGCCACGACCGCGCATCGCGTCGTGCATGGAGGCCAGCATGGCGAGGCGGCGTTGCGCCTCGATGCGGCCCTGCTCGACGAACTCGAGGCGCTCGATCCGCTGGCACCGCTGCACCAGCCGCACAATCTCGCCGCGGCGCGCGTGGCGATGGCACGCTGGCCCGCGGCCGAACACTGGGCCTGTTTCGATACCGCCTTCCATGCGCACTGGCCGGATGCCGCGCGGCGCTTCGCGATTCCGCGCGACCTGCATGATGACGGCATCCGTCGCTACGGCTTCCACGGCCTGGCCTATGCAGACGTGATGCACCACGTCGCTGCGCAGGTACCTGACGTGCGACGCGTGGTCTGCGCGCACCTCGGCAGTGGTGCGAGTGTCTGCGCTGTCGCCGATGGCCGCAGCGTGGACTGTTCGCTCGGCTTCACCGCGCTCGACGGCCTGCCGATGGCCACGCGTTGCGGCGAGCTCGATCCGGGCGTGATCTTCCATCTCGTGCGCCAGCACGGCTGGGAGTTCGATGCGCTCGAGGACGTGCTGCACCGCGCGAGTGGTCTGAAGGGCGTGTCCGGCCTGTCTGGCGACATGCGCGACCTGCTCGCCAGTGGCCTGCACACCGCACGCGAGGCGGTCGACCTGTTCGTGCACCACTGCCGCAAGCAAATCGGTGCGATGGCCGCCGCGATGGGCGGCATCGACGCGCTCGCGTTCAGCGGCGGCATCGGCGAGCACGCACCGGAGATCCGCCAGCGCGTCGTCACCGGGCTCGGCTTCCTCGGCCTATCACTGCACACCGCGCACAACCTTGCGAATGCCGGGCGCATCGAGGCGCATGGCTCACACCCGATCTTCGTCGTCGCCGTGGACGAGGAGCGTGCGATGCGCGACGCGGTGCTCGCCGCGCAGGCTGGCCATGGATCGCAGGCTCGCTGAAGCGCTGATCGCCGGCCGCTGCTGACAGCAGGGGCCGGCTTGAGGGCCAGTCCGGTCGTCTGGATGGGCCGGGTCACCTGCGCATTTGCGATCGGGCCATTGGTAGAGCCTGTTGATCGCCACGTTCCGCGCCCTCTAGGATGGAGCCCAGTATTGGGGAGGGCGGCAGCATGATCGGCAGGAACCTTTGGACGTGGCTTGCCGGCATGGCAGGCCTGCTGGCGATAGCGGGAGGCGAGGCGGCGGTTTTCACCGGCGGCAATACCGGAGCCATTCCGGACAACGATCCCGTCATCGGACGATCAGTGACGTTCGTTGTCTCCGGCCTGACCCATCCCGTCGGCCGGGTGCGCCTGGTGATGGATCTGTCGCACACCTGGACGGGCGATGTGACCGCCACGCTGGTATCACCGGGTGGCGCGCGGCTCGTGGTGATCGGTCGCGTTGGCGCCAAGGCGTCTTCCAAGTTCGGAACTGGGAGCGATCTCGCAGGCACTTATGTGTTCGACGACACTGGAGGCGATTTCTGGGAGGCCGCCAGCACCGCCGGGACGACGATCCCGACCGGCCGCTACCGGACTTCGACCACCGGCGTGCACTTGACCCAGCGTGGCGGCTGCCTGACCTCGCTAGCCGGCGCGTTCAACGGCCTCTCCGCGGCCCAGGCCAATGGCACCTGGACCTTGCAGATCACCGATTCGTTCTCCCCAGATACCGGCTCGATCAATTCGGCCCTGCTGACCCTGCTCGAAGATAACGATGTCCTGTACGGATCGAGCTTCGAAGCCACGGGGCGGGGTTCCTGCCGTCTCCCGTTGTTCGATTACACCGGTAATGGCCGCAGCAGCTACGTGCTGGTGCGTAATACCGGTGGCGGGCCGAGTGGCGCCGTCACCTGGACCGTACAGGCCAACGACGGCACGACCACAGGACCGCAGCAGACCTTCGTGCACGGCATTGCCAGTGACTCGTTCATCGATGGTGATTTCGATGGCGACGGCATCAAGGATGCGGCGATCTGGCGCACGGGCGGACCGGGACAGTTCATCATCCGCCGTTCGAGCCGGCCGACCGATGCACCACTGACGATCGACTTCGGCCAGACGGGTGACGATCCCACACAGGCCGGCGACTACGACGGCGACGGCATCGACGACGTGGCGGTCTACCGGGCCGGTGCCAGCGCTGGCCAGGCGTCGCACACGCTGATCCGGCTGAGCAGCACCGGTGGGACGCGCGATCTCGTCACCGGCGAGAACGGTGCTTTTCCAGCGGGTGGCGTCGACTATACCGGCGACGGTCGGGCTGATATGGCCGTGCAGGCCAATGCAGGCGGCGGTGCGGCCAGTTTCCGGATCTACGACGGCACCACTGGGGCAATCGTCAACAGCTTCAACTTCGGAACACCGACCGACCGCATCGTGGTTGGCAACCATAGTGGCGATGCGCGCTATGACATCACCACGGAACGTGGCGTGTCAGGTCAGATGAATTGGACCACGTATGACGTCGGTTCCGGCATCGGCCAGCCGACCGTGATTCTCGGCTCGTCTGTCACCGACTTCGTCTTGTCTGGCGACTACGACGGGGACGGTCTCGACGATTATGGCGTCTGGCGGCCCAGCAGCACGCCGGGACAGAGCAAGTTCGTGATTCGGCCGAGCACCAATACGGCCACCACGGTCGAAGTGTTCCTCGGCGCGAATGGAGACTATCCGGTTGGCAACGGCCGCACGCATTGATCGGCCCTGGTGGTGATCGGGTGCAGGCGCGGGCGCTGCCGCAGCGGGCGCTATTGCGGATGTGCGTGACGAGAACCAGGCAGCCCTGGCTGCGGGGCGCCTGCCTGAATCGCGGGGCATCGCAACGAGGGGCGGGCTTGACCCGGCCCTGCGGCCTTTCGATCATCGCGTGCCCCGAGCCCGAGGACAGGATCCTCCGGGGCGATTTCGATATCTGCCTGCTGGAGCTTCCCGATGACTCTCGCCGCGAGCGGCGTGCTGCGCTATTGCCGCCCGGGCTTCGAGGGTGAAACCGCGCAGGAGCTGATCGAGCAAGCTGCGGCGGCCGGACTGTACGGCCATGTGCGGGCCGAGCGCGGCAGTGGCTGGGCCGAATTCGTCCTTGCCGAGTCGCACGAGGCGGCCGGGTTGGCGGCGCGGTTGCCATGGCGCGAAGCCGTGTTCGCATGGCAGAGCCTCATCGTAATCGCGCGGAGCGAGCCGCTCGTCGGTGACGACCGGCTCACGCCGCTGCTCGCCCGGCTGCCCGGCGATGCGACGTGGTGCGATGCCTGGGTCGAAGCCCCGGATAGCGAATCGGGGCGCGCGCTCGCACCCTTCTGTCGTGCGTTCGGCAATGCCCTGGTGCAGGCTCTCAAGCGACGTCGTTGCCTCGCGCCCGGCGCCCCGTGGCGCCTGCATCTGTTCTTCGCGGACCGCGAGCATTGCCTCATCGCTGCCGTACCGGTGGCGGCCAGCGCGCCGTGGCCGGGTGGCATCCCGCGTCTGAAATTCCCGCGCGAGGCGCCGAGCCGTTCGACGCTGAAACTCGACGAGGCGTTCCAGGTGCTGCTTGACGCCGATGAGCGCGAACGCTGGCTGCGTCCGGGCCTCGCTGCGGTCGATCTCGGTGCGAGTCCGGGCGGCTGGACCTGGCAGCTCGTGCGCCGCTCGATCCGCGTGACCGCGGTCGACAACGGTCCGATGGACGCGGCGTTGATGGCGTCGGGCCTCGTCACGCACAGGCGCGAGGATGGCTTCCACTTCCAGCCCGCAAAACCAGTCGACTGGCTGGTCTGCGACATGGTCGAGCAGCCGCGCCGGGTCGCCGCGCGCATCGCCGAGTGGCTCGCCGAAGGCTGGTGCCGACAGACGATCTTCAATCTGAAACTGCCGATGAAGAAGCGTCATGCCGAGGTGCGGCTCTGTCTCGACCTGATCCGCGAGCGTGTCGCCGCCGCGAGTCGCGAGGTCGATCTGCGCGCGCGCCAGCTCTACCACGACCGCGAGGAAGTCACGGTCTTCGCGCGCGCCGTGCGTCCGGCCTGACAGCAATGCCGGAACCGTGGCCGCGCTGGTTGCAGCGACCCTGACGAGCGCCAGGAGGTGAGCATCCGAGCCGCCCTGGAGCGCTCTCCGCAGATGGCAGCGAAACGGCGCCCGTAGGTCAGTCCGTCGTCTCGCGGACCGACGATGCGAAGGTCGGTGCGGGCCTCGTGTCGGTGCATCCCCCAGCCCGGCATCCATCGAACGGCCAATGGCTCGTCGTGCCGCTGCCGCACCTATACTCGCCGATCGTCAATGACAACGGGGGAATCGCATGCGCCTGCTTCGACTCGGATCGTGCCTGCTCGTCTGCGCCTGGGCAGGCGCCGTGTCCGCGGGCACGCCGGCCGCGATCACCTCGACGCGCCAGGAGGCCACCTCGGTGTACCGCCATCGCGTCCATCCCGTACGGCCCGAGCCGAAGGTGGACTGGGCGGCGCGCATCGATGCGCTGCTGAAGGAAGAGCCGGGCGACGTGATCCTGACCGCGGTCGGCGACATGATTTTCAACGAGCCGATCAGCCAGATCGAGGCACCGGAACGCCACCAGCTCCTGCGGATCATGCAGGAAGCAGACGTCGCCTACGGCAACATGGAGTTCTCCATCAATTCGCATCCGGAGCTGCAGCGGCCGTTCTACAACTTCCGCGCGCCGCGCGAGTTCGCCTGGGAAGTCGCACGGATCGGCATCAATCTCGTCAGCCTCGCGAACAACCATGCGCTCGATTTCGGGCCGGAGGGTCTGAAGGAGCATCTCGGCATCCTCGACCACAGCGGCATCAGCTACGCCGGCGCCGGCAATACCCTGGTCGATGCGCACACGCCGGGGGTCGTGCCGGTGCTGCACAGTCCAACGACCTTTTCGCTGCTCTCCTACCTGCGCTACTGGTCGAACCGCTACCGCAGCGCCAATCCGCAGGGGCCGTCGATCGCGACCATCGACCCGGCGAAGGTGGTGCTGAGCCGCGGCCCGGGGCAGCGCGAATCGGTCGAGGGCCTGATCGAGGCGGACGTGACGGCGATGGAGGACGACGTCATCCTCGCCAAGCGCAAGAACGATCAGGTCATCGTCGCGCTGCACGTGCACGACGTCAGTCATGCACGCCTCCACGGCATCCAGAACGTCACGCCGCCGACCGAGGAAATGCTGTTCCGCCGCGCGGTGGATGCCGGTGCGGACATGGTGTTCGGTCATGGCCCGCACGTACTACGCGGCATCGAGGTCTACAAGGGCAAGCCGATCCTCTACAGCTTGTCGAACTTCATCTACCAGTACCGCACGCCGGAGGCGATCCCGGTCGATCTCGTGCACCAGCGCGATAGCGAGATGCCGCGCCCGAACAATCTCTCCGTGTTCGACCGCCGCGATTCGCCCGAGGTGATGGAAGCGGTCATGGCGCGCCTGACCTACAACGGCGGCCACCTCAAGCGGCTGCAACTCATCCCGGTCACCATCGACGACGAGGGCCCGCTGTACGGCGTGCCGCGCCTCGCGAGCGACGCGCGCGGTGCGGAGATCCTCGCCACCGTGCAGCGGCTGTCGGCCCCGTACGGCACGCATATCGAAGTCAAGGGCTGGTATGGCGAGGTCGTGCTGACGCCTTGAGGCGAAGCGTGTCGCGCGATGCGGTGATCCGGACTGCACCGCGCGATTGCGGGGTGCCGCATGCCTCGCCCATCGGCTGCATCGCTAGCCGCCGCGGGAAGACCGCGCCGGATGATACGGTCTGCCCCCAATGCGGCCCCTTCGCACTGTTCCTCGATGGCGGGCCGTGACGCGCCGCGGCCTGTCGGCAGCCTGCGGGTGTAGACCGGATGCCGGCCCGCAACCTTGTCGCGATCACGGATGGCGCGCAGGCGCTCACCCCGCGGTCGCGAGAGCCATCCTGTAGGCACACGGCTTGCTGGGCTGGCGGTGCGCCGTGGCAGTTCGGCGTGCGCTCCGTGACTTCATCCTTTCGATATAATCACTTACATTCGTCGGCGCGGCTCCTGACATGAATCCGTCAAGACTTCGTGATAGCCTCGCGCCGCTTTTTTGACCGCTTTCTTCCTGGGGAAATCACGATGACGTTTGCCGCGTTCGGCCGCGCCGCCTTGGCGTGTGCGGCCTTCTGGTTCGCTGCGCCTGCGCTGGCGCAATCGGTGTCCATCACCGCCCTGAATACTCCCGCCACGCAGAATTTCGACACGCTGGCGAATACGGGCACGACGAACGCCATCACGACGCTTCCGAGCGGCTGGACGTTCGCCGAGACAGGCACTGGCGCGAACACCATCTATGCGGCGGACAACGGTGGCTTGAACACGGGCAACACTTACAGCTATGGCAGCACGGGCAGCACCGAGCGCGCATTCGGCACTCTTCTGAGCGGCTCAGTGACTTCCACGGTTGGCGCCTCGTTTACCAACAACACCGGCACGACGATCACTCAGCTCGACATCGCCTACACCGGCGAGCAGTGGCGTCTCGGCGCGGTGAGTCGTGCCGACCATCTGGATTTCGCCTATAGCCTCGATGCCTCCAACCTCAGCACCGGCACCTGGACGCCGATCAGCAGCCTAACTTTCACTGCGCCTATCCAATCCGGCACGGTCGGCGCGCTCGATGGCAATGCTGTGGCCAATCGCACGGCGGTCTCCGCGTCGATCACCGGCCTCAGCATTGCGCCCGGTGCGACGATCTGGATCCGCTGGTCCGACTTCAACGCCACGAGTTCCGACGACGGCCTCGCCATCGACGATTTCTCGCTCACCGCGATCGGTTCCGCGCCGCCGAGTCTGAGCATCGACGACATCACCCTCAGCGAAGGCGACAGCGGCACGATCACCGCGAGCTTCACCGTGAGCCTCTCCGCGCCGGCCCCGGCGAGTGGCGTGACCTTCGACATCGCCACGGCCGACAACACCGCGACCACGGCGGACAACGATTATGTCGTCAAGGCGCTTTTCGCTCAGACGATTCCTGCCGGAAGCACGCAGTACACCTTCGACGTCACGATCAACGGTGACCGCAAGCTCGAGTCCAACGAGACGTTCTTCGTGAACGTCACCAACGTGACTGGCGCGACCCTAGCCGACGGCCAGGGCCAGGGCACGATCGACAACGACGACAGCGCCCCGCATCTGAGCGCGAGCGCTGTGGTGCAGAACGAGGGCAATGCCGGCAACACGCTGTTCACGGTTACCGTGACGTCCGACGCGCCGGCGCCGGCGGGTGGCATCGACGTCGATTACGCCACGAGCGACGACACGGCCCATGCTGGCGAGGATTACGAAGCGACCAGCGGCACGCTAACGATTCCCGAAAACGCCACGAGCGCGAGCTTCGACATCGTGGTCTATGGCGATTCGATCCTCGAGGGCAACGAGAGCTTCATCGTCACGCTGACGCCGACCAAGGGTGTGGCGGGCCCGGCGAGTGTGGTCACCGTGACCATCACCAACGACGACGGCGTCACGCCGCAGGTCTCGATCGCCGACGCGAGCATCGCCGAGGGCGACAGCGGTACGCAGAACCTGGTGTTCACGGTCTCTTCCAGCGTCGCGGCCCCGGCCGGCGGCATCACGGTGGATTACGCGACCGCCGACGGTACGGCCACCACGGCCGATGGTGACTATGCCGCCGCGAGTGGTACTGCGATCATCGCCGAGGGAGCGAGCAGCACCATGGTCAGCGTGACGATCAATGGCGACCGCCGGATCGAGGCCGACGAGACGCTCACAGTCAGCCTGAGCAACGCCACGGGTGGCGCGGCGATCGCCGATGCGGACGCCGTCGGCACGATCACCAACGATGACGTGCAGCCGACGCTGACTGTGGCCAACGCGAGCATCGCCGAGGGCGACAGTGGCACGAGCACGCTGACCTTCACGGTGAGCCTGTCCTCGCCGGCGCTCGAAGGCAGCGTGAGCTTCACCGCGGACACCGCCGACGGCACGGCGACGGCCGACAGTGACTACGTCGCGCTCAGCGGCGTGACCGGCAACATCGCCGCGGGGGCGACTTCCACCACGATCGACGTGACGATCAACGGCGATACGGCCCATGAGCCGAACGAAACCTTTGCGCTGAACCTCAGCGCGATCACCGGTGCGACCAACACCACGGCCAGCGCGACCGGCACGGTCACCAACGACGACGTGCTGCCGACGTTGAGCGTCGCCAATGCGAGCATCAACGAAGGCAACAGCGGCACGACCACGCTGACCTTCACGGTGAGCCTGTCCTCGCCGGCGCTTGACGGCGGCGTGGGCTTCAACATCGCCACCGTGAACGGCACGGCCACCGCTGGCAGCGACTACGTCGCGATCTCCGGGGCGACCGGCAGCATCGCCGCGGGGGCGACCTCCACCACGATCGACGTGACGATCAACGGCGATACCGCCTACGAGCCGAACGAAACCTTCACGCTGAACCTCACGGCGATCACCGGTGCGACCAATACCTCGGCCAGCACGACCGGCACGATCAACAACGACGACACGCTGAGTATCGGCGCGATCCAGGGCGACGGCGCGGTCTCGCCGTTCGCGAACCAGACGGTGACCATCCAGGGCGCGGTCGTGACCGGCGTCGGTGCCAAGGGCTTCTCGATGCAGGATCCGGTCGGCGACGGCAACCCGGATACCTCGGACGGCATCTACGTGTTCACCAGCTCGGCGCCGACCGTGCAGGTCAACGACATCGTCACCGTGACCGGCAAGGTCGTCGAGTTCAGCGGCACGACCGAGTTCACCAACAGCGGTCTCAGCGTGATCAAGACCGGCGTGGCCGCGACGCCGATCGCTCCGCTCGTGCTCGACGATGCGCTGCCCTCGCCGGATCCGAACGCGCACCTGTGCAATGGCAGCCTGACCGTTGCCGACGGCCCGGCCGCGCGTCAGTGGGAGTGCCTTGAGGGCATGCTGGTCGCGCTCAACGACGGCGTAGTCACCGGCGCCACCGCGAAGAGTTCCTCGACCGGTGCGCCGACGCAGTTCTTCGCCACGGTCGGCAGCCAGCCGCGGCCGTTCCGCGAAAAGGGCCTCGCCTATCCGGGCGATCCAGCCTACCCGACCGTGCCGGTCTGGGACGGCAATCCGGAGATCATCGAGTTCTATCCGCCGAGCGCGCTGAGCACCGATCCGGCGGTGAAATCCATCGTCGTCAACGCGGGCCAGCACTTCAACGCCACCGGCATCGTCAACCCGTTCGGTGCGATCTACGAGATCTACCCGGTGACCTTCAGCGCGGTCGGCAGTGCGCCGGGCTTCCCGCAGCCGGTCAGGTCGGCGGCAGCCGGCACCCTGGCCATCGGCACGCAGAACATGCTGCGCCTGTTCAACGACCTGCACGATTCCGGCACCGTCGATGCCTGCACCACGCAGGGCAGCAGTGACGTGTGTCCGACGACCGCGCAGTTCCAGCTGCGTCTGGCCAAGCTGTCCAGGCAGGTCCGCGAAGTGCTCCAGACGCCGGCCGTACTCGGCGTGCAGGAAATCGAGAACCTCGCTACGCTGCAGTCGCTCGCCACGCAAATCCACAACGATGACCCGAGCCTGACCTACCAGGCGCGCCTGGCCGAAGGCAACGACGTCGGCGGTATCGACGTGGGCCTGCTCGTGCGCAGCGACGTGACCATCAACTCGGTCACCCAGCTCGGCAAGAACGTGCAGACCAACAACTGCAGCGGTACGCAGCCGTGCCTCTTGAACGACCGTCCGCCACTGCTGCTCGATGCCTCGTTCGGCGGCTACCACTTCGGCGTGCTGGTCATCCACGACCGCTCGCTGAGCAGCATCGAGGACCCGGCCAAGCTCTACATCCGCAACAAGCGGCTCGAGCAGGCGCAGTTCGTCGCCGAGATCGCCCAGGCCTGGCAGACCGGCAGCAACGCGCCGTTGTCGAGTGGCGAGGTGGTGTCCGGCGCCGACGCGAACGCGCCACTGGTCATCGTCGGCGACTACAACGCCTACGAGTTCACCGACGGCTATGCCGACGTGACCGGCCAGATCAAGGGCACGGCGGTGCAGAGTGAGAACATCGTCTGGGCGCCGCCGATCACCTCGCCGACGCTGATCGACACCGGCGACCGCGCCGATCCGGCCAGCCGCTATTCCTTCTCGTTCGATGGCTACATGCAGGAACTCGATCACATCCTCGTGACGCGTGCCGGCTGGAAGGACTTCGTCTCGGTGTCGAACGCACACGGCAATGCCGACGTGGCGGCCGCAGGTCCGGAAGCGAACGACGCGAACACGGCCGCGCGCAGTGCGGACCACGACGGTCAGGTCGTCGTGCTGGCCATCGACCGCCTGTTCGGCCACGACTTCGACGAGGCGCCGTAAGCGGACTGTCGTTCATCTCCTGCAGCACTTCGGGGCCGGTACAATGCCGGCCCCGTTTCTTTCCGCCCCCATGAAACGACTGCGTTCCCTGTTGCCCCTCCTGGTCCTGGTCGCGCTCGGCGTGGCCCTGCTGTGGTCCGGTGCGCTCGATCGCTTCCGGCCCGAGCATCTGGCCAGCGAGCAGGACGTGCTGCGCGCGCAGATCGCCGCGCATCCCATTCTCGCGAGCCTGATCCAGGTCGTGGCGGTGGCGCTCGCGATCGCCACCGGTATCCCGGGCGCCGTGGTCTTCATCCTGGCTGGCGGCATGCTGTTCGGCATCGTCTGGGGCACGATTCTTTCCAGCATCGGCATGACCCTCGGCGCACTCGTGCTGTTCCTCGCCAGCCGTGCCGCGTTCGGGCCGGGGCATGCCGATCGTCCCGCGCCGGCGCTGGTCGAGCGCCTGCGTGGCGGCTATCTCGCACATCCGGCGAGCTACACGCTGTTCCTGCGCCTGGTGCCATTCTTTCCGTTCGGCGGCGTGACGGTGGCACTGGCCTGGTTGCGCTGTCCGGTCTGGCTGTTCACGGCCGCCACGGCCGGCGGCGGCGCGGTGATGACCGGCATCGAGACCGCACTCGGCGCGGGCATCGCGCAGACCATCGCCGAGCAGGGCAAAGTCGATCTCGGGCTGCTCACGCAGCCGCGCGTGATCGTGCCGGTGCTGTTCCTCGCCGTGCTCGCCCTCGTGCCGATCGCGATCCAGCGTCTGCGCGGCGGCGCATCCCGCCCGTCTCCCTGAGCCGAACGCGCCAGCCGCCGAGCGGTCAGCGATACGTGCCTCCCGGCCTTGTTCTGCCGCCGGTTTTCCGCCGCAACCGGCGCGTCGCCATCGCCTTTCCGCGCATTGTGACGGCCTTCGCGCTTGGGCTATCCTGCGCGGCGTTTTCGCGTCAGCGTCACTAGCCGTCCTTTCCGAGGTTCCGCTTGAACGATCCACGGCCTGCCGGGCCCAAGACATCGCCGTGGAGCGGGCTCGTGCTCGCCCTGTTCGTGGCCCTGCTCAACGTCGGGCTGTGGGCCTGGATCAACCGGCCGGTACAGATCGCGAACTGGAGCGGGCCGATCGAAGGCTTCGCGTTCTCGGCGTTCCAGCGCTATCAGAGCCCGCTGCTCGACAGCTATCCAAACGAGCAGGAACTCGCTTCCGACCTGCGCATCATCGCCCAGCACGCCAGGCGCGTGCGCACCTATTCCGCGCTGGAAAGTGCCGCGATCCCACGGCTCGCGCGTGACATCGGCCTGACCGTAATGGCCGGCGCCTGGCTCGATCGGCGCACGGACAACAACGAACTCGAACTCGCCGCGCTGATCGCCTCGGCGCAGCGCTATCCGAACATCGAGCGCGTGATCATCGGCAACGAGTCGATGCTGCGCGACGACCTCACGGTCGATCAGCTCGGCGCCTACCTCGACCGCGCGCGCGCGGCGCTGCGCCAGCCGGTATCGACCGCCGAACCGTGGCACATCTGGCTGAAGTACCCGGAACTGGTCAAGCACGTCGATTTCATCACTGTGCACCTGCTGCCGTACTGGGAAGGCCAGCCGCGCAAGGATGCGATCGGCTATGCGCTGATGCGCTACGAAGAGCTGCAGCGTGCCTATCCCGACAAGAAGATCGTGATCGGCGAAGTCGGCTGGCCGAGCTACGGCGACCGCAAGAAGTTCGCCGAACCGACCCTCGCCGACGAGGCGCACTTCATCCGCGACTGGCTGAACGTCGCGCGCGAACGGCACCTCGACTATTACCTGATGGAGGCCTTCGACCAGCCGTGGAAGGAAGCCATCGGCGGGCGTGCCGAAGCCTACTGGGGCACGTTCGGCGCGGACCGTCAGCCGAAGTTCTCGATGGTCGGGCCGGTGATCGAGGACCCGGGCTGGCCGAAGAAGGCGCTGGCCGCCTCGCTGCTTGCATTCCTGCCGATGTGGTGGTTCGCCGCGCGTTTCGCGCGCTTCCGTCTCGCCGGCAAGCTGTTCTTCCTCGGCCTCGTGCAGCTCTCGGCCGGCGTGCTGGTCTGGTCGACCACGGTGCCGTACTCGTTCTATCTCGACCCGATCGACTGGGCGATGCTGATCGTGCTGATGCCGGCACAGCTCGCGATCATCGGCATCCTGCTGATCAACGGTTTCGAGTTCGCCGAAGTGCTCTGGCGCGGCAAGTGGCTGCGCGAGTTCGGGCTGCTCAAACCCGAGTCTGGCGAGCGCCAGCCGTTCGTGTCGATCCATCTCGCCTGTTGCAACGAGCCGCCGGAGATGGTGATCCTGACCATCGACTCGCTCGCCGCGCTCGATTACGAGAACTTCGAAGTCCTCGTGATCGACAACAACACCAAGCGCGAGGAAGTCTGGAAGCCGGTCGAGGAGCACTGCCGCAAGCTCGGGTCGAAGTTCCGCTTCTTCCATCTCGAACCGTGGCCCGGGTTCAAGGCCGGTGCACTGAACTTCGGCCTGAAAGAGACCGACCCGCGCGCCGAGGTCGTCGCCGTCGTCGATGCCGACTATGCCGTACGGCCGGACTGGCTCAAGGCGCTGACCGGCTATTTCCACGACCCGAAGGTCGCCGTCGTGCAATGCCCGCAGGCGCATCGCGACTGGGAGCACAACGCGTTCCGGCGCATGACCAACTGGGAGTACGACGGCTTCTTCCGGATCGGCATGCACCACCGCAACGAGCGCAACGCGATCATCCAGCACGGCACCATGACCATGGTCCGCCGCGATGCGCTGGTGAATACCGGCGAGTGGTCGGAGTGGACGATCTGCGAGGACGCCGAGCTCGGCCTGCGCCTGATGCACGCCGGCTATGATCTGGTCTACGTCGACGAAGTCATGGGACGCGGCCTGACGCCGGCCGACTTCACCGCGTACAAGTCGCAGCGCTACCGCTGGGCGTTCGGCGCGATGCAGATCCTGAAGGGGCGCTGGGACTGGATGACCCAGCGGGGCCCATTGACGTCAGGCCAGCGCTTCCACTTCCTCACCGGCTGGTTCAGCTGGTTCGCCGATGCGCTGCACCTCGTGTTCACGCTGATGGCACTGATCTGGACCGCGCTGATGCTCGGCCTGCCGAAGTATTTCAGCCTGCCGCTGCAGCTGTTCCTGATCCCGATCATGGGCTTCTTCGTCAGCAAGGCCGTGTTCGGCATCTGGCTCTACCGCGTGCGTGTGCCGTGCTCATGGAAGGACACCGTCATGGCCTCGATCGCGAGCATGGCGCTGTCGCATGCGATCGCGCGTGGCATCTTCATGGGCCTCGCCAGAAAGAAGGGCGAGTTCGTGCGCACGGCCAAGAGCCGGCGCCTCTCGAAGAAGCCGAGCGCGTTCGCCTCGGTGCGCGAGGAACTCTTGATGTTCCTCGCACTCATGCTCGGCATCGTCGGCATGATGGCCATCTACGGCTTCCAGTACGTCGAAGGCGAGCTGTGGATGGTCATCCTCGGCGCACAGTCGATCCCCTACCTCTCGGCGCTGATCGGCGCCTGGGTCGCGCATCGCGCGGGCGAGAAGGCGGGGTGAAGTCGCCAGCCTGGCACTTACCGGCCACAATGCGTGGGCTTGCCGGGTCCATTGGTCCTGCGCGATGTGGAGTTCGGCACTCCATCGTAGTTCAACGATTCCTAGGCTTCCCCGTGAGACGTAGGATGCGGTGAGCGTAGCGAACCGCATCGATCCAGGTGGCGTCGATGACCGACCACCGGCGAGCGAAGGCGGTAGGCGCAACGCGGTTCTTCACCGTGAACCTCGCGGAACGCCGTGGCAACCGGTTGCTCATCGAACGCATCGACTTTCTGCGCGCTGCGTTTGCGAGGGTCAAGGATCGTCATCAATTCGCAGTCGAAGCGATCGTCGCCTTGCCCAATCACCTGCATGGTCTATGGCGGCTGCCACCCGGCGACAGCAATTACGGAATGCGGTGGGGCCTGACCAAGGCATCGTTTTCGCGCAAGCCGGAGGCCGTGGAATACCGGTCGGCGAGTCGGCTGAGGCGAGGCGAACGCGGAATCTGGCAGCGCCGGTTCTGGGGGCACACGGTGAGGGATGAGGCGGATTTCGCACGTCATGCCGATTGCATCCACTACAGCCCTGTGAAGCATGGGTCGACAAGTGCGCCGCGTGATTGGCCATACTCCACTTTTCGACGCTTTGTCGAACGTGGGGTCTATGTTGAGGACTGGGGTGGCCCGTGTGAGTCCGCCGACGTCAGTCCCGGCGAATGACGCGAACGATGCGGTTCGCTACGCTCCCGCATCCTGCCGGGCTCGCCTTCACGCAATGCCGCGATCCGGACGTGGGATTTCCTCGCCAGCAGCTTCGGCGACGCGGCGCCGAACGAGGACCCGGACGGCGATGGCCAGCCGCTGACCGTGAACCTGCGCTATCCGGGGCAGTATTACGATGCCGAGACGGGGCTCAACTACAACTACTTCCGAGATTATGAGCCGGGGATAGGTAGGTATGTGGAAAGCGACCCAGTCGGCCTTGATGGGGGTATTTCCACTTTCTCTTATGCGAATGGCAATCCGCTAACCAATGTCGATCCAGATGGGCGAAATCCCGTCGCAGCTGGTGGCGCAATTCGTAGTGCGATAGAACCAGGGGGGCTCTTGTAGGGTTGTCCGTCGGCGCAGTGATCACGGGTGGATATGCAATCTATGAGATGTGCAGGGATAAGACGTGTCCGTCATGTGGACCGTATTCGAAAGGCACTATCGGCTATATTGGGCCGCACACTGATCACCATCATTACCCCGTAGGCCGACCTCACCTGAATCTGTTTGTCGTGAATCAGAATCCAAGTACTTGCAAGTGCTTCTGGAACAAAAGCATCCCGGATGCTGCGAGCCCGCCGCCGCAGCCGGAGTGGGCAGACCTGAATGACGGCTTCCTAGCTTTGACGCCCTGATCGGGGATTTCGTGATGAGATACCTAGATGGTACGGAAATTCGATTGGGGGATCGCGTGCAGTTCTCTAACGGAGAGACCGGTATCGTCGTGTTTTCAATCGATACGGACGAGTACCCCGCCGAATTCCCGAAAGCCGAGTGGAGCTATTTGAGCAGAGGCGTGATGATAAAAACAGACAAGGGTGCGCTCGTACACTACGAGGATCCGAATCTAGAAGAAGTCGCCCTCGTAAAGTCCAGGTGATAGGGCCGTAAGATGCGGTGAGCGCAGCGGACCGCATCACATCGATCGAGGCGGGATCGATGATCGATTGTCGGCGGGCAAAGTCCTCATACGCGATGCCGCCAGCACTGGCGGCATCGCATGGCGTTTGACATCAGCGGCGCGTCACTAGGCTCGTCCCTCGATCTCCCCGTAACGACGCAACACGGCGCGGGCTTCTTCGCGTCGAATGTCCCGCCGTACCGCAATGCCGCGTCGTTCGAGTTCGCCGATCCAGTCAGCCGGTAGCGGGCCTTCGTCGAAGATGGTGAGGGACATCACATTCTCGGCACGGGCGCCGATAAATAGCTCGTTAACGCCAAATCAGAACCTCGCGCCGTAGCACTGGCAGCACGGTTGCGCGCTCATGGCGAGCACCAAGCGTTC
>CAYYHP010000018.1:0-27069 GCA_964471815.1 uncultured Rhodanobacteraceae bacterium | reverse complement strand
CTCGGCGTTCTACCTCGCCTACTACACCGCTCTCGGTGCATTCACGCCGTACTGGAGCCTGTTCCTCAAGCAGCGCGGTCAGGACGCGGCCGCGATCAGCGTGCTGATGAGCCTCTGGTACGGCACGCGCATCGTCGCGCCGAGCACCTGGAACGCGCTGGCGACGCGCTCGTCACGGCCGGTCGCCTGGCTGCGCATCGGCTGCCTGGCGACGCTCGCGAGCTTTCTGGTGTTCCTCGTCCCCATGAGCTTCACCGGCCTGTTCGCGGCGATGGTCGTGTTCTGCTTCTGCTACAACGCGGTGATGCCGCAGTTCGAGGCGATCACGCTCTCGCATCTGGTCGGCCGCAGCGAGCAGTACGGGCGCATCCGCGTGTGGGGCTCGATCGGCTTCATCGGCAGCGTGGGGCTGCTCGGCCTGGTGTTCGACCACTGGTCGGTGGCCCATCTGCCGCTGCTGATGTTGCCGATGTTCGCCGCACTGCTCGCGGCAAGCTTCGCGAACGACTATGGCCCCGGCCATGTGGAGACGCCGGCGGGCGTGCCCGGCGAGCTGCGCCGCTGCCTGCTGCGCCGCTGCCTGCTGCGCCGCGACGTGCTGATGTTCCTTCTGGTGGCGCTGCTCGCGCAGATCTCGTTCGGTCCGCTCTACACCTTCTTTTCGATCTTCCTCGAACAGCACGGCTACCGCGCTTCGACGCTCGGGCTGTTCTGGGCGCTCGGCGTGGCCGTCGAGATCGGCGTGTTCTTCCTCGCCGCACGCTTGCTCGCGCGCTTCGACGCGCGTCACATCCTCATCGCCGCGCTCGCCTCGGCCGCCCTGCGCTGGCTCGTCACGGCGCTGTTTCCCGACCGTACCGCGATCGTCACGCTGGCCCAGCTCACCCATGCGTTGAATTTCGCCGCCTTCTTCGCGGCCTGCATGCAGTTCATGGCGAAGTTCTTTCCGGGACGGCTCGCCGGCCATGGCCAGGGCCTCTACTACGGGCTCTCCTCGGGCGTAGGCGGTGTGCTCGGTGCCCTGATCGCCGGCCAGGCCTGGCGGATCGGCGGCGGCGAACTGGCGTTCCTCTGGGCATCCGGATTCGCGATCGCGGCGACCGTCATCGCCTGGCGTTATCTGCCTTCCATCCACGCGGCAGCGCCATCGGCACCCGAGCCGGCCGCAACCGGCTGATGATCAGGCTTCGGCGAACGGAAAGGCCAAGACTTCGCGGATATCGTCGCTGCCGGCGAGGCACATCAGCAGGCGCTCGATGCCGAGTGCCACGCCGGCGCAGGCCGGCAGGCCACTCTCGAGTGCAGCCAGCAGGTGCTCGTCGAGCGGCAGTTCGCGCTGGCCGCGCGCACGCCGGCGCCGGTTGTCGTGCTCGAACCGGGCGCGCTGTTCGCGCGCGTCGGTCAGCTCGTGGTAGCCGTTGGCGAGTTCGTGCCGGCCGAGGTACAGCTCGAAGCGTTCGGCAACCGGCGGATCACCCGGCCGGATCCGCGCGAGCGCGCACTGGCTTGCCGGCCAATCGTGAATCACGATGACGCGATCCTCCGGAAAGCCGGGCTGCAGCCGGTGCGTGATCAGGAGGTCGAGCCAATCGTCGCGTTCAAGACCTGCCGTATCGAGCGCCACATCGCCAAGCCGCGCGCGCAGTAACTCCGGCGGGTCATGAAATGGATCGACGTCGAGCCCATTGCGGAACAGTTCGCGATACGTCAGCACCTCGACCCTCGCGGCGCGGCCGACGAGGCCCAGTGCGGCCTGCACGAGTTCGACGGTTTCCGTGGCGAGCCGGCGTTCGTCCCAGCCGACCCGGTACCACTCGAGCATGGTGAATTCGGGGTTATGCCGGCGGCCTGCCTCGCCGTTGCGGAACACGCGACCCAGCTCGTAGCAATCGCCGATGCCGGTCGCCAGCAGGCGCTTGAGCGGATATTCCGGCGAGGTGCGCAACCAGCGCTCGCGCGAGCCGGCATCGACGTGTCCGCCGAACTGCGTCGAGAAGCTCTCGATGTTCGGCTCAGTATTGCCGGCAGCAGAGAGTACCGGCGTCTCGACCTCGAGCACGCCGCGCGCCGCGAAGAAGCCGCGGATCAGCGCATACAGCCGCGCGCGTAGTTCGAGCCGGCGGCGCAGTTCAGCTGCCATGCGTGGCCAGGAAATCCAGCAGCCAGGCCTCGTCGCGCACTTCGACGCCCAGTTCCTGCGCCTTGTCGAGCTTCGAACCGGCACCCGGGCCGGCGACGACGAAGCTCGTCTTCTTCGACACGCTGCCGGATACCTTGGCGCCGAGCGATTCCAGCCGGTCCTTGGCCTCGTCGCGACTCATCGTCTCGAGCGTGCCGGTGAGCACGACGCTCTGCCCGGCCAGCGGCCCGTCCGCACGGCGCTGTGGCGGCCCTTCGGGCCAGTGCACGCCGGCGGCGCGCAGGTGCGCGATGACTTCGCGGTTGTGCGCCTCGCGGAAGAACGCGGCGATGCGCGCCGACACCACCGGCCCGACATCCGGCACGTCGAGCAATGCCGGCTCGTCCGCCGTCATCAGCGGATCGAGTGCGCCGAAGTAGCGTGCGAGCGTCCTGGCGGTGGATTCGCCGACGTCGCGAATGCCGAGCGCGAACAGGAAACGCTCGAGCGTCGTCGCCTTGCTATGCGCGATTCCGACGAGCAGATTCTCGGCCCATTTCGTCGCGACCTTGCCCTTCTTCACCGTCTCCGGCGTGGTGCCGTCGCGCTCGTGTACGAGGCGGCGCAGCTCGACGAGGTCTTCAAGCGTGAGCGCATACAGCTCGGCTGGGCTCCTGAGGGCGTGCGCTTGTCCATGGCGGCGAATGAACGGCAGCTCGACCATCGCGTCAGTCCATTCGCTGCCCAGACCTTCGATGTCCATCGCACGGCGCGATGCGAAGTGCCGCAGCGCCTCCTTGCGCTGGGCCGCGCAGTAGAGGCCACCGGAGCAGCGCGAGACCGCCTCGTCGCGCTCGCGAACCAGGGCAGAACCGCAGACCGGACACTGTGTCGGCATCTGCCATGCCTGTGCATCCGCTGGCCGCCGCTCGGGCACCACGCGCACGATCTCCGGGATCACGTCGCCGGCGCGCCGCACGATCACCATGTCGCCGATGCGCACGTCGAGCCGGGCGATCTGGTCGGCGTTGTGCAGCGTCGCATTGGTGACCGTCACGCCCGCAACCTGCACCGGCTTCAGACGCGCGACCGGCGTGGCCGCACCGGTACGGCCGACCTGGACCTCGATGCCGGTCAGCTCGGTCATCTGCTCCTCGGCCGGAAACTTGTGCGCGATCGCCCAGCGCGGCGCGCGCGAGACGAAGCCCATCTGGCGCTGACCGGCATAGTCGTCGAGCTTGTAGACCACGCCGTCGATGTCGTACGGCAAGCGATCGCGACACGCGCCGATCCGCCGGTAGTAGGCGATCAGGCTCGCGAAGCCGCGCGCGGTGTCCACCTCGGGTGCAACCGGGAAGCTCAGCCCGCGCAGGCGTACGAGCGTTTCCGAATGGGTCGGCGGCAGGTCGTAACCTTCGACCACACCGACCGCATACGCGAAGAACGCGAGCCGGCGCTCGGCAGTCACGCGCGGATCGAGCTGGCGCAGCGAGCCCGCCGCGCCATTGCGCGGATTGGCGAGGGTCTTCTCGCCGCGCTTCAGTGCCCGCTCGTTGTAGGCACGGAATTCGGCGCGCGGCATGTAGACCTCGCCGCGCACCTCGAGCACGCGCGGCAGCGCCCCGTCCGCAGCGCGCAGGCGCAACGGGATCGCACGCACGGTGCGCAGGTTCGCGGTCACGTCCTCGCCGGTGCTGCCGTCACCGCGCGTCGCGCCGCGCACGAACACGCCATCCTCATAACGCAGGCTGATGGCGAGCCCATCGAGCTTGGGCTCGACGGAGAACACGGGATCCTTGCGGCCGAGCGTTTCCTCGATGCGCCGCACGAAATCCGCGACCTCGCGGAAGCGTGTGCGATCGTCGTCGGCGGAGGGATCCTCGAACGCATTGGCGAGCGAGAGCATCGGAATCTCATGGCGCACCTCGGCGAAACCGGCGGCCGGTGTGCCGCCGACGCGCCGGGTAGGCGAATCCGCGGTGACGAGCTCCGGATGTGCGGCCTCGATCGCCTGCAGTTCGCGCACGAGCCGGTCGAACTCGGCATCCGGAACCGTCGGCGCGTCGAGCACGAAATAGCGGTAGTTGTGCTCGTCGATCTCGCGGCGCAGGGCGGCCGCGCGGGCCGCGGGGTCGTGGTGGGTGCTCATGCGTCTATTCTGCACCGAAGCACGCGACGCCCGCCGTCCCGGCGCGTGGCGAAGCCGGCACCTGACGCGAGGCCGGGCACGCCCGAGGATTGCTTGTTGCACTGCGATTGCGAAATGCTCCGGTCGATCCTAGCAGGCTTTTGAGGAACAGCCTGTTGGCGCGGTCCACGGATGGACCGCACGGAAGCCGATCGCGCAAGCGATCGGTTTTCGGAGAACGTACGCACGCTCGGCTTGCGTCGTTCGATTGAGAAAGCGGCAGGAAGCCACTTTCTCAACAACCTGCTAGGGAGACCGATCATGGCAAAGAGAGGCTGGGCGCCGTTCCCGCATCCCGGCAAGGCGTTCGACTATGCCGGCGACAAGCTGGCCAAGGCCTGGAAGGTGCTGCATGCCGGTGACCAGGAGCCGTTCCCTGACGAAAAGCGTGTTGCGCGCCTGCTCAAGGCCAATCCGGCGCTCGGCAAGGATGCAAAGGCACTCGCCGCCCGGCTCCAGGATGCCTGGCGCGCCTTCCATCGCGGCGATTTCCAGGAAGCCTACGACCTGGGCGTGGCGCAGCAGGCCCTCGGCGCCTCGGTCGCGATCAAGGCGGGCGGCATCCACGCGACCTATCTCGTGGCGGACGACAAGGACAAGCTCGCGCGCTACGAGGCACTGGCCGCGCTCGCCGAGCAGGCCATCACCGACCTGCCCGAGGAAGCCAACAGTCACTATCGCCACGCTTTCGCGCTCGGCCGCTACAGCCAGTGTCTGTCGATCGCCCAGGCGCTGGCGCGCGGCATCGCCGGCAAGGTGCGCGCCTCGCTCGACGCGGCACTCGATCTCGCGCCCAAGCATGCCGAAGCGCATACCGCGATGGGCCTCTACCATGCCGAGATCGTCGGCAAGGTCGGTGGCATGCTCGCCAAGCTGACCTATGGCGCGAGCGCCGCCGCGGCCGAGAAGCATCTCGCCGAGGCACTGCGCCTGACGCCCGATTCGCCGATCGCGCACGTCGAGCAGGCCAACGTGCTGCTGCTACTGCATGGCGATAAACAAGCCGATGCGGCCGCCGAAGCCTTCGCGACCGCGGCGAAACTCAAGCCGCGCGACGCGATGGAAGCGCTCGACGTGGCCTACGCCCAAGAGCAGATCGAGTGATCGCCGCGTGTGGTGGCGCTGCAATGTGAGCCGTCCGCCACCACGACGGTGAAACGCCGTTCGGCCAGGATGCGGCCGTCGCATACGACCCGGATCGTCCAGTTGCCGGGACGCGGATCGGTCGGCCACGAGCGCCCGGGCCCAGCACGCCATCCGGACACCGATCGAGCATTGCGACGCGATGGCGCTGCCCGGGGCGTCAGCGCCGGCGTTTCGTGCGGAATCGTTCGAGTTCGGCAGCAAAGGCCGCAGGCGGTGTGGAGCGCCCCGGCTTGGTCTTGCGGCGGCTCGTGACGATGTTCTCGGGTGCATCGGGAACCGGCATGTCACGACGCCTGCGGCGTGCTGACGTGACTGCCGACGCGGACAGCCCTGCTGCCGGCCCCAGGTCGGTCCCGAGGACGGCCTGCTTCGCCCGCTGCGGCGCGTCCGAACCGGTCTTGTGTTTCCCGGCACGCGCAACGCCATGCCGTCGCTTGCGCGACGAAGGATCCTCGAGTTCCGCGATCTCGCGCGCCAGCTCGGCCGGCTCACCGCGATAGCGAGCTGCGAGATGGAAGCGGCCGATCGTGGCCTCGGCATCGCCAGCCGTGATCGCGCCGCCCCAGTCCTCCATCAGCATGGCGAGCACGAGTTTCTCGACCTCGGCGGCGAAGCGCGCGACCAGCGGTTCAGGATCCGGCACCCGTTTGCCGTCGGCGATCACGCCGAAGTACACATTGCCGTCGTAGCTCAGGATCGACAGGCCAAGCCCGATGCCGCCGTTCTGCGGCACCCAGAACATCAGCTCGCGCACCTTGCAGCCGGCCAGATAGAGTGGCATCTGCGGACCTGGCACGTTGGTCGCGACGGTCGTGGCCTTGCGGCTGAATAACTCCAGCGCGGCGCGCTGCATGGCGGCCGGCGCCATGCCGACCGCGGCGAGCAGGCCGAAGGTCAGCGCGGCTTGACGCGAACGTTTCAACTCCTGCATGCGCAGGCGCACGATCTCGATGCGCCGCAGCGGATTGCGCTCGCCGATCGGCAGTTCGAGGAACACGAGGCCGAAGTGGTTGCCGAGCTTCTTCGCGTGTTCGAGCGGCCGCAGGTTGACCGGCACGGTCGCACGGATCGTCAGGCCGTCGACATCCTCGCCGCGATCGATCAGATAACTGCGCAACGCGCCGGCCGCCGCGGCGAGCAGAGCGTCGTTGACCGTGCAATCGAGCATCCGGCTGAGCAGCTTGATCTCGTCGAGCCGCAGCGGATCGGCCCAGGCGACCCGCTTGACCACGCCGAGCGGGCCCTTCAACAGGGTCGGTGGATCATCGGACAGCGCGAGCGCGGCGGCCAGCTCGCGGGTGATCTCGCCGGCCTCGCGCGCGATCGTCGCGGCGAGGCCGGGATCGCGTACCAGGCCCGCGCTGAATTCCCAGACCTTTTCGCCCGCCTCGAGCGCCTTGGCGAGGCCGGCCCGGGTCGGCTTGAGCAGGCGCTCGATCACGCTGCCCTGGTCCCGCTTGAGCCAGACCTTGGCGAGTTCGGCATGCTTCTCCGGATTCGGGGCTGCATCGGTCAGCGAGAGCAGCACCTGAACCAGCGCGAGTCCGTCCGCGTAGCAGTGATGGATGCGTGCGATCAGCACGCTGCCGCCTCGGTATTGCTCAACGACGTGGAACTGCCAGAGCGGCTTGGAATGATCGAGCGGCGTCGAGGCGAGTTCGCTGACCACCTGCTCGAGTTCGTCCTTGCCGGCCGCGCCGGGCAAGGCGGTCAGACGCACGTGCCAGTCGATGTCGAAGTCGGCATCGTCTTCCCAGTACGCCGCGGTGCCGTCGTCGACCGCCTTCTGTCGGAAGCGCCGGAACGCGAGGAAGCGTTCGGCGAGCAGTACCTTCAATGCCGCGACCGGCAGGCGCTGCTCGAACATCAGTACGCCGGTGATCATCATCAGGTTGGTCGGGCTCTCCATGCGCAGCCAGGCCGTATCGACCCGGGACATGGCTTCGCGGCCGCCGCGCAGCATTTCGAACATCCTGGCACTCCCCTCGCCCGTGCGGTGCGGGCGCATGCACCGCGCTGCCTGTAGCATCCGGCCAGCCCCGCGAAAACGCAACGCCCACAAGGACCGCCCATGCACGACGCCAGCGCCATCCTCCTGCAGCTCTTCACCGTCTTCGTCGCCGCGCAGATCGGCGCCGAAATCGCCCAGCGCCTGCGCCTGCCCGGCGTGGTCGGCGAGATCGCGGCCGGCGCGGCCATCGGTCCCGCGGCGCTCGGCTGGGTGCATCCGGGCGAGGCGCTTGACGTGCTCGCCGAAATCGGCGTGGTGCTGCTGCTGTTCTCGGTCGGTCTGGAAACACGGCTCGAGGACCTCAAACGCGTCGGCCGCAGCGCGTTCCTGGTCGGCGTACTCGGCGTGATCGTGCCGTTCGTGCTCGGCACGCTGTGGGCGCATTCGGCCGGCTTCCCCTGGCACAAATCGCTGTTCGTCGCCGCGGCCTTCGTGGCGACCTCGGCGGGCATCACCGCGCGCGTGCTGCAGGAACTCGGTGCGCTGCAACGGACCGAGAGCCGCGTGATCCTCGGCGCGGCGGTCATCGACGACATCCTTGCGATGCTGCTGCTCGGCGTGGTCGTGGCGCTGCAGGGCGGCGAGCAGCTCCGGCTCGGGCCGCTGCTGGTCGTGCTCGGCGAGGCCGTGGCCTTCATCGGCGTGATCGGCTGGCTCGGCACGCGCGTGATGCGGCGGCGCTCGGACTGGCTCGACAAGCCGATCAACCCGCTCTCGCCGCTCAGCATCGTGCTGGCGATGTGTTTGGGCCTCGCATTCCTGTCCACGCGCTTCGGGCTCGCCGCGATCATCGGTGCGTTCCTCGCCGGCATGATCGCCTCGGAATCGGGGCAGCGGCATCAGCTCGAACAGCAGACCCGCCCGCTACTCGCACTGCTCACGCCGTTCTTCTTCGTGATCACCGGCACCAAGGTCGACGTCAGCGTATTCGCGAGCCCGGCGGCGTTGTCGATGCTCGCGATCGTCACCGGCATCGCCCTGATTTCGAAGCTCGCTGGCGGCTTTCTCGGCGCGCTTGCACTTGGTCGGCGCGGCGCGCTGATCGTCGGCGTCGGCATGGTCCCGCGCGGCGAGGTCGGCGTGGTGATCGCCAGCCTCGGCCTCTCGGCCGGCGTGTTCTCCGATCAGACCTATGCGGTGATCGTCGCGATGTCGCTCCTGACGGCGATGGTCACGCCGCCGGTGCTGGCCCTGCTGCTGCGGCGCCCGACGGATGAGGGAGTGGCCGGCTGATCGGCGTGGATCGCATCGTGGCCTGCAGCGGCAGGATCGATCCCGTGTGATCGGCACGTATGCTCGATCCCGGCACGAAGCGGCGCGGCGGCGGACGGCCCTCTCTCGGTGGCAGACGCTCAGCCGCGCAACGACACATGCTGCGCAGATCCGCCGGTGGCGGCCCGTCACCAGCCCGGGCGGATCTTCTGGCTTTCCTGGCGGCGATCCCAGACACGCAGTTCGTCGCGGAGGTGCGCGATGCGCTGGCGACCGAGTGCGTTGCGCTCCTCGTCGAGCAGCGCACCGCCGAGCAGTTCGGCAAGGCGCTGCGCGGTCGGCAGCATGGTTTCCCAGGCATCGAGCGCCGGCAGCGGCCCGGGCAGGGTCAGGAACAGGCTGACGCCGGGTATCGTCAGACGGTCGATGCGCGTCATGTCGAACGAGCCGGGCTTGACCATGCTGGCCAGGCTGAACACCGGCCCGGCCTCCGGCTTGCCGTCGACGAGGCGGTGGAAGATGCCCATGGCGCCGAATTCGAGGCCGCATTTTTCCGCCGCCACGACGAGGTCGCTGCCGTGGAACTCCTGGCCGCCACGCGGCACGATGAACAGCGTGACGATGCGCTCGATCGGCTCGTCGGCACGCACGCCGACGTGGCTGCGCGGCGGTGTGCGCGATGCGGTGGTGTCGGTCTCGCCACGCTGCTCGGCGATCGCCTCGCCCAGTCGCTCGAGTTCGCCGCGCAAGGCCGGATCGAGCCCGTCGGCGGGCGGCGGCTCGGCATCTGCATCGCCTAGCGTCGGCTCGACACGCTCGCCCGCCTCGCCGCGCACCTGTGTGCGGCGCCCCTGCTCGGGCTTCTTCGGCCGGCCGAACACGTAGATCAGCGCGAGGATCACCGCACCGATCAGCGCGATGATCACGCGCAGTTCGTTCGGACTCAGCGTGTGTGCCTCCATCGCCTGTCTCCGTCGCTCAGGCCGCGCCCGCGAGTTTCGCGGCTTCGGCCAGGTCCACCTGGACCAGACGCGACACACCCGGCTCGCGCATGGTCACGCCGCAGAGCTGGGTGGATGCCTCCATCGTGGTCTTGTTGTGGGTCACGAACAGGAACTGTACGCGCTCGGACATCTCTTTGACCATGTTCGAGAAGCGACCGACGTTGGCTTCGTCGAGCGGCGCATCGACCTCGTCCAGCAGACAGAACGGCGCGGGATTCAGGCGGAAGATCGAGAACACCAGTGCGACTGCGGTCAGCGCCTTTTCGCCGCCCGAGAGCAGCGAGATCGAGGTGACGCGCTTGCCCGGCGGGCGCGCCATGATCGCCACGCCGGTGTCGAGCAGATCCTCGCCGGTCAGTTCGAGGTAGGCGTGACCGCCACCGAACAGGCGCGGGAACAGCTCCTGCAGACCGGCATTGACGCGGTCGAAGGTTTCCTTGAAGCGCTGGCGCGTCTCGCGATCAATCTTCCTGATCGCGTTCTCGAGCGTCTCGAGCGCCGTAGTGAGGTCGGTGAGCTGCGCGTCCAGATAGGTCTTGCGCTGCGACTGTTCCTCGTATTCCTGGATCGCGGCGAGATTGACCGGCTCGAGACGGCGGATCTTGGCGGCGAGTTCGTCGAGCGCCTGCTGCCACTCACCGGCTTCGGCATGCGCCGGCAGACCGGCGAGCACGGCCTCGAGCTCGAGACCGGCCTCGGTGATCGCCTCGGCGAGACCCTGCGCCTTGATGCGCAGGCCCTGCTCGGCCAGACGCCTTTCGGCGAGCGCCTCGCGGCGTTCGGTCAGCACGTGTTCGATGCGGTGCCGTTCCTGATCGAGCCGGCGGAATTCGGCCTCGCAATCCTCGAGCGCGCGGCGCGCCTCGACGAGCTGGCGATCGACCAGCAGGCGCTGGTTCAGATAGGTCTGCCGTTCGGTCTCGAGTTCGGCGAGCGGGTCCTCGTCGGCCGCGAGCTGCGCGGCGATCTCGGCCCGGCGCGCATCGAGCTGGGCGAGCTGGCCGTGCATGCGCGCGAGCGCCTGTTCGAGCGAGGCGAGCGATGAGCGCCTGGCCTCGATCGATAGGGCGAGCTGGTGCGCCTGCTCACGCGCCTCGCGCGCATTCATGCGCGCTTCCTCGCGTGCCTCGAGCAGACGGCGGCGCTCGCCCTCGAGTGCCTGACGACGCTCCTCGAGATCGCCCATGCGCTGCACGGCGGCATCGAGACGGCTGCGCGCCTCGCGCGCCTGCGCCTCGTCATCGGCCAGTGTCGCGGACAGTTGCGCGATCTCGGTGGCGACCTTTTCGAGCCGCGCCTGGGCGGTCTCGACCTTGCCGCGATGACTCTGCAACTGGCCCGCGATCTCGGCGAGCCGGCGATGCGCCGTGTACAGCTCGCGCTGTGCGTCGTCGCGCTCGCGCTCGGCTTCGACCCGCTGAACCTTGAGTTCGTCGAGCTGCGCCGCGAATTCCTCGCCGCGCGCTTCAAGTTCCTCGGCGCGCGCCTTGAGCGCATGGATCTCGCGTTCGCGCGCCAGCACGCCGGCCTGCGCGCCGCCTTTGCGCAGCACGCGCACGTGGCCCGGACCGAACCACTCGCCGTCGCGCGTGATGAGCGATTCGTGTGCGGCCAGCGTGGCGATCCGGGTGCACGCCGCATCGGGCGAATCGGCGACGTGCACACTCGCGAGCAGGCCGAGCACGGCGGCCGGTCCACGCACCACGGCAGCCAGCGTACCGGGTACCGCCTTGCCGCCCTGCGCCATGGCCATTAGCACCATGTCGGCCTCGCGCAGTGTCGCGAGTTCGCTGGCGTAGGCGTGCGGTGCCTCTACCAGCGCACCCTCGAGCAGGCCGGACAACACCGTCTCGACGGCGGTTTCCCAACCGGCATCGACGTCGAGGGCTTCGCCGAGACGACGCGCGCCGGCCAGACCGTGCCGTTCCAGCCATTCCGCCGCGGCGCCCTTGTCCTGGCCGAGCGCCGCATGCTGCAGGGCTTCCAGCGAAGCGAGCCGTCCGCGCAGCGCCTGCATCTGCTGACGCACTTCGTTCAGTGCGGCCTGGGTGCGACGTTCCTCATCGGCGAGCCGCTCGCTGGCGAGCTTGCGCTGATCGAGCAGTTCCCCGAGCGTCTCGACCCGCTCGCGCTGGCTGTCCTGCTCGCTGCCGAGGTTCTCGGCGAGCGCCTGCAGGGCATCGATGTCGGCGGCCGTCTTCTCGGCCTCGAGCGCTTCGAGGCGCCGTGCGATGTCCAGGCACTGGCGGTCGAGGTAATCGAGGCGCGTGCGTTCGACCTCGGCAGCCTGCGTCGCCTCTGAACTCGCGCGGCCATGGGCGTCCCAGGCGGTCTGCCACTCGGCGAGCCGGGCCTCGGCCTCGCGCAGGGTCTCGCCGGTACGCTCGTCGGCCTCTTGCAGGGCCTCGCGGCGCGGTTCGGCCTCGGCGAGCGCCTGGCGCAGAGTCTCGATCTGCGCGATGTCCGCGGCGATGTGTTCGGAAAGCTCGGTCCAGGCGCGCTCGGTTTCGCCGCGGGTGCGCTCGAGGCGCTCGCGGAGATCGCGGTTGTGGGCGATCTGCTGCTCGATGCGTGCGATGTCCGCGCCGACCTTGTAGACCTCGCCCTGCACCTTGCCGAGGTGCTCGTTCGCCGCGTGGTGGCGCTCGCGTCCGGCCTCGATCTGTGCTTCGACCTGGCGCTGGTCGGCGACCAACCGCTCGATCTCGGTCTCGGCCTGGCGCAGGGCGGCGGCCTCGTTCTCGACCGCATCGGCGATCGCGCGGTAATTCAGCGCGCGCAGCTCGGCCTCGCGCTGCTTCTGCTCGGCCTTGAGTTCCTGCCAGCGCGTCGCGGCCTTGGCCTGGCGGTTGAGGTGTTCGAGCTGCTTGTCGACCTCGTCGCGCACGTCGCGCACGCGGTCGAGGTTCTCGCGCGTCGATTTGATGCGGCTCTCGGTCTCCTTGCGCCGCTCCTTGTACTTCGAGATGCCGGCGGCCTCCTCGAGGTGCATGCGCAGCTGCTCGGGGTCAGACTCGACGACCTGGCTGATCATGCCCTGCTCGATGATCGAGTAGCTGCGCGCGCCGAGGCCGGTGCCGAGGAACAGGTCGGTGATGTCACGCCGGCGGCAGCGGCCGCCGTTCAGGAAATACTGCGACTGCCCATCGCGGCTGACGAGGCGCTTGACCGAGATCTCGTTGAACTGGGCGTATTCGCCGACGATGGTGCCGTCGGCATTGTCGAAGATCAGCTCGACGGAAGCCTGACCTACGGGCTTGCGCGCCGAAGAGCCGGAGAAGATCACGTCGATCAGCGAATCGCCGCGCAGGCGGCTCGCGGCGCTCTCGCCCATCACCCAGCGGATCGCATCGATGATGTTCGACTTGCCGCAGCCGTTCGGACCGACGATGCCGGTCATGTTGGTGGGCAGGTGCAGCGTGGTCGGATCGACGAACGACTTGAATCCGGCCAGTTTGATCGTGGTAAGTCGCATCGGGGGCGTGGGCTCTCGCGGTGCGGCCCGGTACCGAAGCAGCGAACGCTCCGGCAGGCCGGGCGCGTCGCCGGAATCGGGCGTCCGCACGGGTTGGCTTTCGGCATCCTGCCTTGCGCGAACCGCAAGGACGGCCCGCACGGCGGCGGGATGCGTCGCCACGGCAGTGCCTCGCGCCACCGCAGCGGGCCGGCAGTATAGCACCCGCTCCGGAGGCGGCCGCGCCAGCCCGTGACCGGGTCTGGCCGGCGGTACCGGATCACTCCGGGTCAGCCTCGGCACAGGGCTGGCTCGGCCCCGGCCTGACCGCAGTCGAAAGCGGCCCGGCGGGCAGAGCCGCGCGCATGGCCTTTCCCGGCCGGCGTCAGACCTCGTCGGGGCTGCGCGCCTCGACGGCCAGCGCGTGGATATCGGTCTGCAGCAGATCACCGGCTGCGGCGTAAACCAGCCGGTGCCGCGCGAGCAGCGGCTTACCCGCGAAGGCCATGCTGACCACGCGCACGCGGAAATGCCCGCGGCCGTCGCGCGCACCGGCGTGGCCGGCGTGCCGGTGGCTCTCGTCGATGATCTCGAGTTCGCTGGGCGCGAGCGCCGCGACCAGCCGCTCGCGCAGGCGCGTCGCCCGATCGTTCACGGCAGCACCCGGCGGAACGGTTTGACGCTGACCTCGCGATACACGCCTGCAGCGACGTACGGATCCGCATCGGCCCAGGCCTGCGCGGCGGCGAGATCCGGGAACTCGGCGATGATCAGGCTGCCGCTGAACCCGGCCGGACCTGGATCCTCCGCGTCGATCGCCGGGAACGGCCCGGCCAGCAGCAATCGCCCGGCCTCGGTGAGTGCCGCGAGGCGCGCGAGATGCGCCGGACGCGCGGCCTTGCGCCGTTCGAGGGAATCCGGCACGTCGGTGCCGATGATCGCGTACCACATGGCTCAGCCCTCCGGCCGCATGTACGGGAACAGCAGCACGTCGCGGATCGAGGGCACGTCGGCGAGGAACATCACCAGCCGGTCGATGCCGACGCCGAGACCGCCGGTCGGCGGCATGCCGTATTCGAGCGCGCGGATGTAGTCCGCGTCGAAATGCATCGCCTCATCGTCGCCCGCGTCCTTGGCCGCGACCTGGGCGCGGAAGCGCTCGGCCTGATCCTCGGGATCGTTGAGCTCCGAGAAACCGTTGGCCATTTCCTTCGCGCCGATGAACAGCTCGAAGCGGTCGGTGACCTCGGGATCGGCGTCACTGGCTCGTGCCAGCGGCGAGACTTCGGTCGGATACTGGGTGATGAAGGTCGGCTGGATCAGCGTATGTTCGACGGTCTTCTCGAAGATCTCGAGCAGGAGCCTGCCCGAGCCATAACCGGGCTTCACCGTGATGCCGAGCCGTGCGCAGTGCCGCGCCAGCGCATCGCGGTCGCGCAGTTCGTGCGCAGCGATGTCAGGATTGTGATGGCGTACGGCATCGGCCATCGTCCAGCGCCGGAACACAGGGCCGACGTCGATGTCCTGTCCCTCCCAGGACAACGCGGTGCGCCCGAGCGTCGCCTCGGCCGTCGCACGGATCAGTCCTTCCGTCAGATCCATGATCTCGATGTACGAGGCATACGCCTGGTACAGCTCGAGCATCGTGAACTCGGGGTTGTGGCGCGTGGAGACGCCTTCGTTGCGGAAGTTGCGGTTGATCTCGTAGACGCGCTCGAAGCCGCCGACGACCAGCCGCTTCAGATACAGCTCCGGCGCGACGCGCAGATACATATCGAGATCCAGCGCGTTGTGATGCGTCACGAACGGCCGCGCGGTCGCGCCGCCCGGGATCGGATGCATCATCGGCGTCTCGACTTCCATGAAGCGCCGCTCGGGTGCTTCGAGCCACTGGCGCATGAAACGGATCACCGCCGAGCGCAGCTCGAACACGCGGCGCGACTCCGGCGTGACGATCAGATCCACATAGCGCTGGCGGTAGCGCTGCTCGACATCGGCGAGACCGTGGAACTTGTCCGGCAGAGGGCGCAGGGACTTGGTGACGAGGCGCAGCGACTGCACCTTGACCGACAGCTCGCCGGTCTTGGTGCGCATCAGCGTACCCTCGGCGCCGACGATGTCGCCGACGTCCCAGCTCTTGAACGCGTCGTAGGCCCCCTCGCCGACCGTGCCCTGATGGATGAAGAGCTGGATGCGGCCGCTGACGTCCTGGATCTGCGCGAAGCTGACCTTGCCCTGCACGCGCTTCAACAGGATGCGCCCGGCGATCCGCACCGGACGCGCCGCCGCCTCGACGGCCTCGGCGGTCCAGCGCTCGCGATCGGCGAACTCGGCCTGCAGATCGCCCGCAAACGCGTCGATGTGCACGTCGTTCGGAAATGCGGTGCCCTGCGCACGCAGCGCATGCAGCTTCTCGCGGCGCTCGGCGATCAGACGGTTTTCGTCGATAGGCTGGTTGTCTGTCGGTTCGCTCATGGGGAATTCCGTGGATGTCGGACCTGCGCCGTCCGGCACAAGCGCTTGACGATGGCTATTCGCCAAATAACGCGGAGTTGTTTTGCTTCAGAACCTCAAACGGAATGAAGGACCATCCCGGGTTGTCGCAAGCACGGGCGACGCGCGCGAACTGGGCGCCCACGTAAAGGCCCTTGGCGGTGAGATACCAGTTGGCGAAGCCCCACACCGACGGATCCGCGTAGTCACAATCATCCTCGCCGCCAGCCTTCATCTGCTCGGGATACAGGCGCTGAAACAGCATGACCACGGCTGGTGCGAACACCTCCCGACGGTACTGGTACCACGCGTCCGTATCCGCCACCGGTTTCTTGCCGCTACCGAGCCAGTAGACGTCTTCCAGCGTCAGCTCGCTGCCGGTCCTGGCGTCGATCGTGGTGCCTCTGGTCTCGAAGTCCGGATGTGCGGCGCCGTAGCAAGTCCAGCTGCTGGACACGCTGTAGCTCACAAAACGGTCGGTCAGATAATGGCTCGATATTTCCATTGCATCGATACCCGATCCGCCGGTGCCATCGGAGCAACTGAAATAATGGGAAAGATGGTCGTAGTAATCGCGATCGATCACCCGGTTGAACTTGACCATCACCGGCTCGGGATAACCGCCGACCACGTGGAACATGGTCACCCTGGAGCGCGGCTCGGTGTACCACTGGATCTGGTACTTGCCGCCAACCGTCTCTTTCTTCTCCGAGACCCGTTCGATGCCTGCCAGCCGCAGCCGCTCGTAGCCCGGCAGCGGCTGCCTGAACTCCAGACCCGGGCGCGGGTCGGGCACCGTGTCGGGCGCGACCGCATGCAGATCCACCGCCAGCGGCGTGCCCTTGCCATGGGTGAAAGTACCCTTGAAGCCGTCGCCGTTCCTGGCGAGCACGAAGTGATCGGCGTTGTCGCTGTCGTGGACGGCCGAACTCAGCCGAAAGCCCTCAGGTCCCCGCTCGCCCTGCAACGGGATGTCCTGCTTGTGCTTTTGGTAGAAGTAGGCCCCCCACGCGTTGCCGTCGGCCTCGTCCAGTTCCATGACGATAGGGTATTTGCCGACCGTGCCCCGGAGCAGCAGGCCTTCCGCACGCAGCGGCCCGGCGGCCAGGAGGGCGAGCCCGAAAAGGACGGACACGGCGGCTTTCATGCTGCGATCTCCGTACAGCGCTGGCGCCCGCACGGCGCCGGCGCGGTTGCCGCTCCGGCCATGATGCGTGTCAAGCATCGACACGTTTCGCACCGGCCTCGAGGCCGGCCTTGAGGCTCGCCTCGATGAACTCGTCGAGATCACCGTCCAGCACCTTCTGCGTATCCGAACGTTCGATGCCGGTGCGCAGATCCTTGATGCGCGACTGGTCGAGCACGTAATTGCGGATCTGGCTGCCCCAGCCGATGTCGGACTTGGTCGCCTCGAGCGCATCCTTCTCGGCATTGCGCTTCTGCATCTCGATTTCGTACAGCTTGGCCTTGAGCATCTTCATCGCGCGATCGCGGTTGGCGTGCTGCGAACGCTCGGTCTGACAGGCCACGACGATGCCGCTCGGCACGTGCGTGATGCGCACGGCGGATTCGGTCTTGTTGACGTGCTGGCCGCCCGCACCGGACGAGCGGTAGACGTCCGTCTTCAGATCGGCCGGATTGATCTCGATGTCGATGTCGTCATCGACTTCGGGCGAGACGAACACCGAGGTGAACGAGGTATGGCGGCGGTTATCGGAGTCGAACGGCGACTTGCGCACGAGCCGGTGCACGCCGATCTCGGTCTTCAGCCAGCCATAGGCGTAATCGCCCTCGACACGGAACGTGGCGCTCTTGATGCCGGCGACTTCACCGGCGGAGACCTCGAGCAGCTCGGTCTTCCAGCCCTTCGACTCGCACCAGCGCAGGTACATGCGCAGCAGCATCTCGGCCCAGTCCTGGGCCTCGGTACCGCCGGCGCCGGCCTGGATGTCGACGAATGCGTTGGCCGCGTCCATCTTGCCGGAGAACATGCGCTGGAATTCGAGCTTGGCCACGCGCACGGCAAGCTGGTCGACGTCGGCATCGACCGCGGTGACGGTACCTTCGTCGTTCTCGGCGACGGCGAGTTCGAGTAGCTCGGACGCGCCGCCGAGCCCCTCGCCGATCTCCTTCAGGCCGCCGACGATCTTCTCGAGCTGGGCGCGTTCCTTGCCAAGCTGCTGGGCGCGCTCGGGGTTGTCCCAGACGTTCGGATGCTCGAGCTCACGGCTCACTTCCTCGAGACGTTCGCGCTTCGTCTCGTAGTCAAAGATACCCCCTAAGCGACTGCACCCGGGCCGTGAGGTCCGCGATGCGCGCAGTGATCTGATTGGTCTCGATCATGGTGCGATGATGAGCGATATTGAAAGGCGCCGATCTTAGCAAACTGATGCGCCCCATCGCGCCGACGTCAGCCGAAACGCGGCTTCGCGCCCCAGATTTCCGGCCATTTCGCCGGAATGTCGCGGCAGACGAAGATCTCGTAGCCCCACGCAGATTCTTCGTTGTCGACGCCTTCGCTGTTGCGGAAGCGACCGAACGACACACACGTCGCATCGGATCCCTTCTCGTCCTTGGCCGTGTTGCCAAGCTCGATGACGACCGATGGCGGCGGAGCGCCATAGCCGCGATACCAGTACGTGTTCGTGCGACTGATCGCCGGTGGCAGTCCGAGCGCCGGACCGTACAGATTGATCGCACCGGCCTCGCCGTAGTTGTTGGCAAGTATCGCCGTATGCGCGCGCTCGCTGTCCGGCAACGAGCGATAAACCGCCGCGACACGCTGTACGAACTCCGGCCAGCCGATCTGCTCGGCAAACGTGTCGTGCACCTTGTGCGCGGCCCGCCACAGCGCGGAGTTCACCGGCGCAATCGGCAAGGCCACGGCAGCGCCGGCGGCGAGCGCGAGAATCAGTACGCCGCCGACACTCACACGCAGTGCCAGCACGGTGCCGGATCGAAGATTCGTGAGCCAGGCCTCAAGCGCCACTGCACCCGCGGCGAGCAGCATCGGGTAGGCGGGCGCCAGGTAGTAGCCGCGAGCGCGAGAAAGCGAGAACAGCACCAGTGCGACCCCGTATATCCAGGCCAGCACGCGAAACGGCCGCATCGCCTTGGCGACAGCGAGATACACGAGCCCGCCGAACCACAACGGCAGCGACAGCGGGCCGGCATTCGCATACAACTGCTCGATCCAGAACCCGTCCGTGCGATGCCAGCGGATGTCGCGCTCGTGAATGTGGCGGATGAAATCGAGATAGATGAAATCGTGTTGTGCCTGCCAGATGAGGTGCGGCAGGAACAGCAGCAACGCGATGAGGGCGCCGAGCCACGGCCACGGTGTCAGCAATTGCCGCCGCAGCGGCGTGGCGACGACGCCGACGAATACGCCCGCCGCGCCGATCAGAATCGTGTAGCGCGTCAGCAGGCCGAGCCCGAATACGGCGCCGATCACGAGCCACAGGCGCGGATTGGCGCCGTTCGCGAGCCGCGCGACGAGCCAGGCGATCAGCACCCACCACAGGAAGTCGATCGATGCATACATCAGCACGCTCGACATGACGAGCGAGAACGGCATGGCCATCGTCGCAAGTGCGGCCAGGATTTGCGCGAAGCGCCGCCCGCCCAGCTCGCGCGCGATCAATCCCGCCAGCACCATCGCCGCACATTGCGCCAACGCCGCGAAGAAGCGAAAGCCGGTCAGTGACGTGCCGAACAGATGCAACTCGATCCAGCCGAGAAACGGCGTCAACGGCGCATACGGCACGTAGCCCCAGTCGAGATGGCGCGCATCGTCGAGCCCCTGCAGTTCGTCGCGATGAAAGCCGTAGTGCGTGTTGAGCACGAGATGCAGCAGGAAGCGCAGCAGCGCAAGCCACAGCAGCGGGACCAGATCGTTGCGCAACGCGGATCGAGGGGCCATCGCAACTCCGGTCATAGTGCTTCGACGTGCCGCAGCAGGAGACGCAGGCGCTCGCGGCATGGCGCACGTTCTAGCAGGCCATGCCGGTACGCGCACGGTTGCCCGATCCGACATGATGGACGCTGCCGAGCGCTACGGCGAGTGTTGTTCGGCATTCCCGCGACATGGCGTTATTCGCACCCCCCGCTAACGGTCGCGACGGGCCGGTTCCTGTACCGGCGGCACAGAGGAATAAATCATGAGTGTATGCATCATCCACCATGCGGGCAACATCGCCGATTTGCATGTTCTGCTCGCTTTAGAACGCAGCGTCCTAAAGGAGGAGATTGTCGAGTATTTCGATTGATGGGACGAGCAAGAGAAAGCCAAGCTGGACATGGAAATGCATGTGGCTCTCGACCGCCACGATTACAGCAATCCAGATGCGATGTCGATCGTCTCCTATGTCATCAATAGTCGTTTCGAGCCGGTTTCGACTGACTGGAAGGTCTCGGCGTACCACGACTTCACCGACAGGGTGACGGAGCCCGACCTCAAGGCTACGATACTATCCACAGTCTGTGCGGAAGGGATGTTCGTTAGCCAAACTGCATTCGACATCGTCCAAGGCTGCGGCTACCTTGGCCCCAGCGTAGTGGCCGCCACGCACATGGCGCTTGCGCCCTAAACCGACCACCCGGATGAATGGGTACGTGAATTTTATCAGGACCTGCACCAAGCATTCTTGAAGATCAGCGCCAATAACACGGGCGATCTTTTCATCGTGAATTGAATTATTCATAAGCTGATTGCGGCAACTTTGGAAAACGAGCATGAATGACTGGAGAGTATTGCTGGTGGCTGGTGACGAATCGATACGGAGCGCGGTGACTTCAACGCTGACTGATGCAGGATTGCGAATCGAGTCCGTCGGCGATGCGGAGAGCGCTCACGCTCTGTGCCAGCAAAAGCGCCCGAACATTGCCGTCGTTCACCACGGCGATCCACGCATGGGCGGCCTCGCGCTAGTGCGGATGCTCAGAGCAAAACACGGGCGGGCCTTTCCAATTGTGCTGCTAGTCCCTGAAAATGCCGGATGGAGTAGCATGGCGGAGGCCATGAAAGCCGGCGCAGACGAAACGCTTTCTGTCAATCAATGCCAAGAGCTGATGAAATACATTCAGGCGCTCCTCGAACGCTGGGCGACTCCACAATTGGCATGTGGTTTGATTCGGCTGGACGAAATTACAGAGGAGGCCGAATTCGATGGGCAACCGCTCGAACTTGGCCTACTCCAATATCGCACCCTGCGGTTTCTGGTCCTCAATGCAGGTCGTTGGGTATCCGCACAGGAGATTGCAGACCATCTCTACCGCAACGAGTTTGATCGCGTAGCCAGCGTAGCGGAAGACTTCGTGCAGCTTCTAATCGAAAAAATGGATCCGGACGGCACGCGTCGCCCTATCAAAATCGACGGACACCATTTCCGTATTCGAACAGGGCTCGATTGACGTACGTCCGGCAAGCACATCCTCGCCCCTACGTATTTGATCGCGTCGTTCCCAGCCGGCATACATCCTATAACTCGACGCAAGGGTCGCTTCGCACCTTACAAAGGCTCGACATGCCGCAGCAGCAACCGCAGGCGCTCGCGGCCGTTCCATTCGTCGAGCGCGAGCTGGTAGGCCGCGCGCAACCGCACCGGCGGCGGGCGGCCATCATAGGCGCCGAACATCACCGCCTCGACCGCCGTACCGCTCGCGGCATGGCGCAGATTCAGGCGCAGGTGGCTTTCGCCCATCACACGCCAGCCGTCGAGACCGAACTCGTCATCGAACAACGGCTCGGGGAAGCCCTGCCCCCACGGACCGGCGAAACGCAGCTGGCGGGCGAGCTCGACGTGAAAGTCCGCACCGTCGAGGCCGCCGTCGGTGAGCAGGACCGGATCAAGCAGTGCGGACGGGATGCGCGCGCGGGCCACGGCATCGAAAGCCGCGGCGAAGGCCGGCAGAGCGTCCGCGGTCAGCGTGAGACCTGCGGCCATCGCATGTCCGCCAAAGCGCGCGATCAGCCCCGGCTGGTTCGCTTCGACTTCGGCCAGCGCGTCACGGATGTGGAAGCCCGCGATTGAGCGCGCGGAACCCTTGAGTTCCGCACTGCCCTCGCCTGCCGGCGCGAACGCGATCACCGGCCGATGCAGGCGTTCCTTGAGGCGCGAGGCGACCAGACCGACGACGCCGGCATGCCAGGCCGGATCGGCGAGCACCACACCGACCGGCAGGGCCGCATCGCCATGCCGCGCGAGGAACGTCTGCACCTGGGCTTCGGCCTGTTCGACCATTCCGGCCTGCAGGCCGCGCCGCTCGGCGTTGATCGCGTCGAGCAGGCCGGCGAGATGGCGTGCCCGGGCCGCATCGTCGGTCAACAGGCACTCGATGCCGAGGCTCATGTCCTCGAGCCGGCCGGCGGCATTCAGGCGCGGCCCGAGGGCATAACCGAGATCGGCCGAGGTGAGGCTTGCCGCACGCCGCTGGCTCGCCTCGATCAATGCGGCGATGCCGGCCGAGGCGCGTCCCGCACGGATGCGACGCAGGCCGGCTTCGATCAGCACGCGATTGTTGTAATCGAGCGACACGAGATCGGCGACCGTGCCGAGCGCGACCAGGTCGAGCAATCCGGCGAGATCGGGCTCGACGATGCCGCGCGTGGCGAACCAGCCGGCCTCGCGCAAGCGCGCCCGCACGGCGAGCAGCAGGTAGAACATCACGCCGACGCCGGCCAGGGTCTGTCCCGGTGCGTCCGCCGCGAGATTCGGATCGACGATCGCCTCGGCATCCGGCAGATCCGCGCCGGGTAGATGGTGGTCGGTGACCAGCACGGCAATGCCATGCCGATGCGCGGCCGCGACGCCGGCCGCCGCCGCAATGCCGTTATCGACGGTGACGATCAGCTCCGGGCGCAGCGGCAGCAGATCCTCGACCAGTGCCGGGCTCAGGCCATAGCCGTGCGTGAAGCGGTTCGGCACGCGGTAACCGACCTGGCGCGCACCGAGCAGTCCGAGACCGCGCACGGCCACGGCCGTCGCCGTCGCGCCATCCGCGTCGAAATCGCCGACCACGACGATGCGTCGATCTTCGCGGACGCATCGCTCGAGCAGCTCCGCTGCCCCGGACATGCCGGCGATCGTCTCCGGGGGCAGCAATCGGGCGAGGCGGTGATCAATGCCATCGGGCGCATCGATGCCGCGCGCGGCATAGACCCGTCTCAGCACCGGATGGATGGAATCCGGCCACTGCGTGGTATCGCACAGCGGCGCGCGCCGCTCGATCCGGCAAGCCCTCATGCGCCGAGCGGCCGGGTGCGGCGCCAGAACCGCCAGCGGTGCGCGGATTGCACCGCGCCGCGCTCGCCACTCTCGAAAGCGAGATGCAGACCGGCGATCCGGCCATTGCGCAGACGGGCGGCGAGAGCATCGATCCACGCGACCAAGACATCCGGGTCGCGGGTCGTGGCCAGATCGAGCAGCACCGGGCCTTCGCCGGCCGGGCCATCCATCGCGGCCGGGTCGAGTGCAACCCGTTCGCGGCCGACCCGCCTGGCCAGGGCGGCGATCAGCACGTCGTCGCTCAGGATACGCGTGCAGGCCGTAGTGACGGCCCGGGGCAGCAGGCCGCCGCCCCAGAACCAGAGCGAGTTGGCCGGTACGCGACCCCGCTCGATGCGCGCGGCGTTCACCGGGTGGTTGTGCAGGATCACCTGCGCCTCGTTGAGCAGCGCCCGCCAGCGCCGGCCTTCGGGGCCGCCGGGCAGATGCGCGGCGAGGTCGTCGCCAAGCACCGCTTCCGGCGGCGCGAAATCCGGCAGCGCGACACCGGGCTCGATACGCAGGTACCAGCGCTCTGGCGTGGCGACCTCGAGGCGCATGCCCACATCCCCGAACAGCGGCTTCAGCGCCTGGGCCAGATCGGCCGCCTCGGCGGCATCGAGCCCGAGCACGCCACAGGCGAGCATGCGTACGGTAAGCATGTCCGCGCGCAACCAGGCGGGATCGGCACGCAGCCAAAGCGCCCCTTCGGCATCATTCGCATCGAGCGCACGGGTCAGCGCGGCGACCGGCCAGGGTCGCCCCGTGGGCAGCCCATCGATACGGAACACTCCGGCGAGCTGGGCCTCGCGACCGGATGCTGCGACGGGCAGGCGATCGCCGCGGCTCGCCCAGATCGCGAGCGGCCCGTGCGCGAGGCGCCGGTCGGCCACGAGTCGCGATAGCGGCGGCAGCAGGACGTCGAAGGCGGGCATCGGGCAGCGGCGCTGACGGTACCGGGTCACAGGCCGGTGGATCCGGCCGGCCCGGCGCGTTGGATCACCCCTCGTAGCGTACGCCGACGATCTCGTAACGGCGCACGCCGTTCGGTGCCTGGAACTCGAAACTGTCGCCCTCGCTCTTGCCGATCAGGGCGCGCGCGATCGGCGAGCTGACGGCGATCAGCTTGCGTTTGATGTCGGCCTCGATGTCGCCAACGATCTGGTAGGTCACGGATTCGCCGGAATCCTCGTCCTCGAGCTCGACCGTGGCGCCGAACACGATGCGCGGCGCGGCATTCAGACGCGAGACGTCGATGACCTCCGCAAAGCTCAGCGCCGCCTCCATTTCCTGGATGCGGCCCTCGATGAAGCCCTGCTGCTCGCGAGCGGCGTGGTACTCGGCGTTCTCCTTGAGGTCGCCGTGCGCGCGCGCCTCGGCGATCGCCTCGATGATGCGCGGCCGCTCGACGCTCTTGAGGCGCTCGAGTTCCTCGCGCAGGCGCTCGGCACCTTTCAGGGTCATCGGGGGTCGCTTCATGGTGCCTCGCCTCTGCCGGAATCCGGTCCGGCGCAACGTGAAAAACTCACCGGCCCGCCGCTGGCGGCGGGCACGCGTGTCGTTCGGTTCGGGCGCCGCCCCGGCGGGGCGGCGGGGCCAGTTTAGCGCGTTGCCGCCAGTTCGCGATGCAGCTCCTGCAGGCTCAGCACGTCGCCGGTCTCGCGGAAGTCGAGCGAATGCAGGAGCGCGCGCGCGCCGGCAATCGTCGTCGAGTAGGTGATGCGCTGCTGCAGTGCTTCCCGGCGGATCGAGAACGAGTCAGCGATCGCCTGCTTGCCCTCGGTCGTGTTGACGATGAACACGATCTCGCCGTTCTTGATCAGGTCGACGATGTGCGGACGCCCTTCGAGTACCTTGTTGATCCGCTCGCAATCGATGCCCTCGACGCGCAGGAAGTCGCAGGTGCCGGCGGTCGCGACGATCGAGTAGCCGCGGCGCAGCAGCTCGCGCGCGACCGGCACGACGCGGCGCTTGTCCGGGTCACGCACCGAGACGAAGGCCTTGCCCCTCGGCGGTGCGGCGATGTTCGCGGCCTCGTGCGCCCGCGCGAAGGCCGCGCCGAAGCTGCGGCCGACGCCCATGACCTCGCCGGTCGAACGCATCTCGGGACCCAGGATCGGATCGACGTTCTGGAATTTCAGGAACGGGAAGATCGCTTCCTTGACCGAGTAATACGCCGGGATCACCTCGCGCGTCGCACCCTGCGCGGCAAGCGTGCGGCCGACCATGCAGCGTGCGGCGATCTTGGCGAGCGCCACGCCGGTGGCCTTGGATACGAACGGCACCGTGCGCGAGGCACGCGGATTGACCTCGAGGATGTAGACGGTCTCGTCCTGGATCGCGAACTGCGTGTTCATCAGACCGATGACCTTCAGCTCGCGCGCCATCGCCGTGACCTGCTCGCGCAGGCGGTCCTGGATCGCCGGCGCCAGGGAATACGGCGGCAGCGAACACGAGGAATCGCCGGAATGCACGCCGGCTTCCTCGATGTGTTCCATGATGCCGCCGATCAGCACCTGACCCTCGGCGTCGGCGACGACGTCCACGTCGACTTCCACGGCATTGTCGAGGAAGCGGTCGAGCAGCACCGGCGAATCGTTGGAGACGCGCACGGCCTCGGTGATGTAGCGACGCAGGTCGGCATCGCCATGCACGACCTCCATCGCACGGCCGCCGAGCACGTAGCTCGGTCGCACGACCAGCGGATAGCCGATCTCGCGGGCGAGCGCGAGCGCCTCGTCCGGATTGCGCGCGGTGCGGTTCGGCGGCTGATTCAGGCCAAGCTGCTGCACCATGCGCTGGAAGCGCTCGCGGTCCTCGGCGAGGTCGATCGAATCCGGGCTGGTGCCGATGATCGGCGCACCGTTCGCCTCGAGCGCACGGGCCAGCTTGAGCGGCGTCTGCCCGCCATACTGCACGATCACACCGCGCGGCTTTTCCTTGTCGATGATCTCGAGCACGTCCTCGAGCGTGAGTGGCTCGAAGTACAGACGGTCGGAGGTGTCGTAGTCCGTCGAGACGGTTTCGGGATTGCAGTTGACCATGATCGTCTCGTAGCCGTCCTCGCGCAGGGCGAGGGCGGCGTGGACGCAGCAGTAGTCGAACTCGATGCCCTGGCCGATGCGGTTGGGTCCGCCGCCGAGCACCATCACCTTCGGCCGATCGCTCGGCTCGGCCTCGCACTCTTCCTCGTAGGTCGAGTAGAGATAGGCCGTGGTCGTGGCGAACTCGGCCGCGCAGGAATCGACGCGCTTGTACACCGGGCGCACGCCGAAGGCCTGGCGCAGCTTGCGCACCGCATGCTCGTCGGTACCGAGCAGCGACGCGAGCCGCGAATCGGAGAAACCCTTGCGCTTGAGCTGCCGCAGGCGCGCGGCATCGAGCACGCCGAGGCCGCCGGCACGCACCTCGGCCTCGATGCGCAAGAGTTCCTCGATCTGTGCGAGGAACCAGCGGTCGATGCGCGTCAGCGCGTAGACATCCTCGAGCGACAGGCCGGCGCGGAAGCCGTCGGCGACGTAGAACACGCGTTCCGGCCCCGGTTCCTTCAGCTCGCGCTTCAGCGCGGCGAGGTCATCGGGGCTCGCCGGATCGAGCCGGCCCGGATTGAGCCCGTCCTTGCCAGTCTCGAGGCCACGCAGCGCCTTCTGCAGCGATTCCTGGAAGGTGCGGCCGATCGCCATGACTTCGCCGACCGACTTCATCTGCGTGGTCAGGCGCGAGTCGGCAGCCGGGAACTTCTCGAAGGCGAAACGCGGGATCTTGGTGACGACGTAATCGATCGTCGGCTCGAACGAAGCCGGCGTGAGGCCACCGGTGATCTCGTTGCGCAACTCGTCGAGCGTGTAGCCGACCGCGAGCTTCGCGGCGACCTTGGCGATCGGGAAGCCGGTCGCCTTCGAGGCCAGGGCCGACGAACGCGACACGCGCGGGTTCATCTCGATGACGACCACGCGGCCGTTCTCGCTGTTCACGCCGAACTGCACGTTCGAGCCGCCAGTATCGACACCGATCTTGCGCAGCACCGCGATCGAGGCATCGCGCAGGCGCTGGTATTCCTTGTCGGTGAGCGTCTGTGCTGGCGCGACGGTGATCGAATCGCCGGTGTGCACACCCATCGGATCGAGGTTCTCGATCGAGCAGACGATGATGCAGTTGTCCGCCTTGTCGCGGACCA
>CAYYHP010000017.1:0-27538 GCA_964471815.1 uncultured Rhodanobacteraceae bacterium | reverse complement strand
ACCGCCGGCAGCGACGTGATCTTCCAGAACGGCTTCGATCCCTGAGCCCGGGCTACGGCTTCCGCGGGCGGCGCACTCGACGATCGCGCTGTGATGCCGCCTATCGGTAGCGTCACGGTCGACCCTGCCCCGCCTTGACCCGTGATCTCGCGGCATCGGCAACCGCGTCAGGATCGTGAGTAATCGGGCACCGGAAACGGTCATGCCTTCGGCGCTCCGCATGCGAGAGCGCGGTGCAGGGCATCGCGCTCGACGAAATTGGCCCGCCATTCGCTGTCGGTGCCGCCCCTCTCGCCAGCAGGCGGCAACCGATCCTGCCGACAGGCGCTACCGGCACCTGCGTCGCTACGGCACACAGAGCGGTTCGAGGCCATGCGATCGCACGGTCGAGTTCGGTTGTAGCGTCGTTTCGCATTGGCGCGCCATCGATCACCCAATCGGGTCATGAAGACCCCGAGCCCACAATGCGCCACTGTCATTCGCTGCTCATTCCCGTCGTCCTTATTGGCCTGCTGGCCAACTCCGCCACACCGGCGATCACGTACACGGTCAACAGCGCCGCCGACACCGGCGCCGGTACGCTGCGCGAAGCCATCGGCCTGGCGAACGGCCATTCCGGCAGCGACGTCATCCAGTTCGCGATCGGCAGCGGCGCGGCGACCATCACCCTGGACTCGGCCCTGCCGGACATCACCGACAGCGTGACGATCGACGGCTGGTCGCAGCCCGGCTGGTCCAACACGCCCTTGATCCGCATCGACGGCGCCAAACTGCCGGGCGGCTACGCCTGTCTGCGTATCTACAGCGCGAGCGCAACGATCATGCGTGGCCTGATCTTCACGCATTGCCCCGGGTCGGGTCTTGCACTCGGCGGCGGCAGCGGCCATCAAATCTACGGCAACTACTTCGGTACCGACGGCAGCCAGGCGCTCGGCAACGGTAGCGGCCTCGATATCTACGCCAGCTCCTCGAACAACAAGATCGGCGGGCCAAACCTCAGCGAGCGCAACGTGTTCTCCGGCAACAACGTTGGCCTTTCCATCGCCAGCGGCAGCAGCGGCAATACCGTGGTCAATGCTTACGCCGGCACGAACGCCGCCGGCTCCGCGGCGATCCCGAATACCTATACCGGCATCAATGTCGATGGAAACAACAACACCATTGGTGGCTCAACCAGCAATGGCGATGCCAACGTAGTGTCCGGCAATGGCCAGGCAGGCATCACGCTGGGCAGCGGATCGACTGGCAACGCCGTACTCAGTAACCGCATCGGCACCAACGCCAATGGCACGGCCGCGCTGGGCAATGGAGGCTTCGGCCTGGTCGTCAACGGCAGCTCGGCGACCATCGGCCAAGGCGGTGGCAATCTGATTTCCGGCAATCAAGCCGATGGCATTCTGATCGGTGATACAGCGAGCGACGTGACGCTGGTGCTGAACCTGATCGGCACCGACAGCAGCGGCAAGGTGGCACTGCCCAACCACGGTGGCGGCATCAATATTTATGGCAATGACATCAAGATCGGCGCCAACGTCATATCGGGCAACCAATACTCGGGCATCGACATCAAGGCCAGCGCGAGGGCCGTAGTCATGCTGCTCAATTACATCGGCACCGATGTCAGCGGCAAGGCCGCTCTCGGTAACCTGAGTTTTGGTGTGGCGATCCATGGTGATGCCATTCTTGGTGCATCCGGTGCAGGTAACCTGATTTCTGGCAACCAGGCCGATGGCGTGCTGATCGACAACACTACCGGCAGCGTGACATTGCAGGCTAACCAGATCGGCATTGACGGCAGCGGCGCGCTGGCCCTGCCCAATCACGGCTCCGGCATCAACATCTATGGCGCTAATGTCAACGTCACGGGCAACATCGTGTCGGGAAATCAGTATTCGGGCGTCGACATCAAAGCCGGCGCGAGCTCTGTCACCCTGCTGTCCAACCGGATCGGCACCAATGCCAGCGGCACGGCTGCCGTCGGCAATCAGGGTTCCGGCGTGGCAGTCCATGGCAGCGCCACCCTCGGCGCCTCCGGCGCCGGCAACCTGATTTCCGGCAACCAAGCCGATGGTGTGTTGATCGACAACACCGCGGGCAGCGTGACGTTGATCGCGAACCAGATCGGCACGGACACCAGCGGCACGCTGGCCCTACCCAATCACGGCAGCGGTATCCACGTCTACGGCAAGAACGTCGCGCTCGGCTCCGCCGGAATCGGCAACCTGGTGTCCGCGAACCAATACGATGGCATCACCATCTCCTCGCCGGCCAGCCAGGTGACGGTCGTTTCCAATCGGGTCGGCACGACGGCGGACGGGCTCGCCGCGCTCGGCAATGGTGGCTATGCACTGAACCTCGTCGGCGGCAGCGGTATCAGCATCGGCACGGCAGGTGCAGGCAATGTTTTTTCAGGCAACGGACGCGGCGTGAATCTCGCCAGCGGCGGCGTGTCATTCAAGGGCAATATCGTCGGGCTCACCGCGGACCAAAGCACGAAGCTCATGAACCCCGGCTCCGGCTTGGATATCTCGAGCGCAAACAATCAGATCGGCGGAGCTGCGGCCGGGGAAGGCAATGTCATCGCCGGCTTCGGTGCGGCCGGAATCAGCCTCTCCACCGGGGCGGCCAGCAACCACATCGAGGGCAACTTCATCGGCACCAATGCCAGCCTGGCGACCGGCCTCGGCAACGGCTCTGCGGGCGTGTTCATATCCCAGGGTCACGACAATGTGATCGGCGGCACGACTGTCGGCACGGGCAACGTCATCACCGGCTCCTACCTCCATGGCGTATACCACGCGCTGGGATACAGCAATGCCGTGCTCGGCAACCGCATCTACGGCAGCGGTCGCTCGGATATCGAGATTGATCCGCTGGGTCCGGAAGCCAACGACACGCTCGACACCGATGGAGGCCCCAACGGGCATCAGAACACACCGACGATCACCTCGGCGCAGCTGAGCGGGACCACGCTCACGATTGCCGGCACGCTCCGCTCGGCGGCGAATGGGACCTACCGCATCGAGTATTTCCACTCCCAGCAGTGCCATCCTTCGGGTGTCGGCGGGGGCGAGACCTTCCTCGGCGCCACGACCGTCACCACCGATGCAAACGGCACTGCTGCCTTGAATACCCCGGTATCCAACGGACCGGCCGTAGGCGTCATCGCCGCCACGGCGACCGATGCGGCCGGCAATACCTCCGAGTTCTCGCCCTGCACCGCGATCGGCACCCCTGGCCCGGGCGTCTTTGGCTTCTCGCGCAGTGGAATGATGGCCTATGAGGACGTCGGGGCCCTGACCGTGGCGATCATCCGCTCGATGGGGTCGACAGGCAGCGCCACCGTCACTCTGGTCACCCAGGACGGTACGGCTACGGCACCTTCCGACTATGCGGCTCAGAACCTCACGGTGACCTTCGCGCCCGGCGAAACGGTCAAGCTGGTGACGATCCCGCTGGTGCTCGACAACGTGGCCGAAGGCACCGAAAGTTTTGGGCTCGTGCTGCAGAACCCGACCGGCGGCACCATCCTCGGCACCCAGGCGAATGTGAGTGTTTCCCTAGCGGACCACGACCCGGCTTATCCCTTCGTCGCGGTCGGCGATGTCACGCTGAGCGAGCCGGCGAACGGCCAGGCGCTGGCCACGTTCCACGTCACCCTGTCCGGCAGCAATCACCCGGTATCATTCAACTATTCCACGTTCGACGGCACGGCCAAGGCTGGCAGCGATTACGTCGCGGCCAGCGGAACCTTGGATTTTGCGGTCGGCGAGACCGACAAGACCGTGAGCGTGCCAGTGCTGGCGGATCAAGTACTCGAGGGTGACGAAAGCTTCTTCCTGAATGTCACTGCCAACGGTAGCCAGCAGTTCATCGCCTACCGTCTTACCGGTGAGGCAACGATCCACAACAACGGCGGCAGCGACACCATCTTCCGCGACGGCTTCGGCCCTTGATGCGGCCGATGGTGCCGCAGGCGGCGTATCCCGGCATCCGTCCGCTTCTGGCACCATGCCGCGCATGATGGAGGGATTGCGCGATGCGGCGGATCGGTTCCTCACGGCGCTGCCGCCAGGGCCGCTCGTGGTCGGCTACAGCGGCGGGCTCGACTCGTCGGTGCTGCTGCACTGGCTGGCGACCTCGCCGGCGGCGCGGGCGCGCGGTCTCGCCGCGCTGCACGTCGATCACGGCCTCCACCCGGCGAGCGCGGAATGGGCCGCGCATGGCATCGCGTTCGCCGCGCAGCTCGGCATCGTCTGTCACGTACGCCGCGTGAACGTCGCGCGCGATGCGGGACTTGGCCTCGAAGCGGCCGCCCGCGCGGCCCGTCACGCAGCCTTCGCGGCGGCATTGCCGGCCGGCGGCGCGCTTGCGCTGGCCCATCACCGCGACGACCAGAACGAAACGGTCCTGTTGAAACTCCTGCGCGGCGCCGGTCCGGAAGGCCTGGCCGCGATGCGCGACCTGCGCCCATTCGCATCCGGTTGGCTGTGGCGGCCGCTGCTCACGGTGCCGCGGGCCGAGATCCGCGCCTATGCCGAACGACACCGGCTGGAGTGGATCGAGGATCCGGGCAATGCGGATCACGATCTCGCGCGCAATTTCCTGCGCGGCGAAATCCTGCCGCGCCTGCGCCGGCACTGGCCACGCCTCGACGAGGCGCTCGGCCATGCTGCGGGGCACGCACGCGCTGCCGCGGACTTCATCGCCCGGCAGGCCGAGATTGCGCTGGGCACGGTGCGCGGCGAGGACCGCTCGACCCTGCGCTGGCGCGCCTGGCTCGACCTGCCCGACGCATTGCGCGACCCGGTTCTGCGCCTGTGGCTGCGCGCGCTCGGCCACGCCGAGCCGACGCGCAGCCAGGTCACGGAACTCGAACGCCAGCTCCACACCACGGCGGCCGAGCGCCTGCCGTGCGTGACCTGGGCGGATATCGCGCTGTGCCGTTATCGCGAACACCTGCATGCCGTGGTACGGCGCGACCCGCCGCCGGTCGATTGGCAGATGGACTGGGACGGCCGCCCGCTCGTCCTGCCCGCCGGCTGCGGCCGCCTGCGTCTCGAGCCCGTCGATGCCGCGCCGGCGGCGATCGCGCGAACCGCAGCACCGCCGGTGCAGGTACGTTTCCGCCGTGGCGGCGAATGGCTGAGGCTGCCCGGCCGCTTGCATCGCAGCGAGCTGCGCGATCTGTTCCAGCAGACCGGTATTCCGCCGTGGGAACGTGGGCGTCTGCCGCTCGTTTGCCGCGAGACGACCGTGCTCACGGTCGGCGACCGCTGGATCAGCACGGAAGGCCGGATCTGGCTCGCCGAACGGCAGGCGCGACTCGTCTGGGAGCGGACGTGAGGCCGGCATAGATCCGGCGCGAAGCACCGCGCACTGAGCCGCCGGCGCGCCTCGATTGACCGCCGCCGCGGGCCTGCGCTAGGTTTCCGTCATGCCGACACCTGCCCCGTCACCCGAGCCTGCCAACCGCGTCGCCGATTTCGAGAAATCGCTCGACGAGCTCGAGCGACTCGTCGTGCGCATGGAGCAGGGTGAGCTGAGCCTCGACGATTCGTTGAAATCCTTCGAGCGTGGCATCGCGCTCTATCGCGATTGTCAGACCGCGCTCGAGCAGGCAGAGCTGCGCGTCAAACTGTTGCTCGATGCGAAGGACCCGGACGGCGCCGAGCCGTTCGAGGTCGACGTGCCCTGAGGCCGATGCAGGTCCCGGCCTCACAGGAGGCACCCGCGACACATGCGGGTGCGATCGCACTGCCCGCCGCGCTGATCGAGCGCTGCGCACGCTGCGAAGACGTGCTCGAACGCCTGCTGCCACCCACTCATCAACCGCCACAGGCATTGCATCAGGCCATGCGCCATGCCGTGCTCGGCAGCGGCAAGCGGCTGCGGCCGATGCTCGTGTATGCGGCCGGTGAAGCCCTCGGTGCCCCTCCAGCGCCGCTCGATGCCGCTGCGGCCGCAGTCGAGATCATCCACGCCTACTCGCTTGTGCACGACGACCTGCCGGCGATGGACGACGACGACCTGCGCCGCGGCAGGCCGACCTGTCACGTGGTGTATGGCGAGGCGATGGCGATCCTCGCCGGCGATGCACTGCAGGCACTGGCCTTCGAGATCCTCGCCGGCGATCCAGCCCTCGACGTCGAGGCGGCGACACGCGTGGAAATGCTGCGCGTACTCGGTGCGGCCTGCGGCTCGCACGGCATGGCCGGCGGCCAGGCGTTCGATCTCGCTGCGGTCGGCCAGCACCTCGATGCGGCCGAACTCGAACGTATGCACGTGCACAAGACCGGCGCGCTGATCCGCGCCTCGGTGCGGCTCGGCGCGCTCGCCGCGCGCTGCCGGGACGCCGACACACTCGACGCGCTGGAGCGCTACGGCCACGCGCTCGGCCTCGCCTTCCAGATCCGCGACGACATCCTCGACATCGAGGGCGACAGTGCGACGCTCGGCAAGACCGCCGGCAAGGATGCGGCGAACGCCAAACCGACCTACCCGGGGATCCTCGGCATGGCGGTCTCGCGCGAGCTGCTCGCCGCGCTCACGGCCGAGGCGGTGGATGCCGCCGGCGCGCTCGGCACGCGTGGCGCCGATCTCGCGGCGCTGGCGCGTTTCGTGGCGGGACGCGAACGCTGAGCCCTGACGGCACGGGCATGTCCCGCCCGTGCCGTCAGGGTGTCCGCGTGGGCTACGCCGCTGCGGGGCGCAGTCCACGCTTCGCTCATTTGATCAGCCGTAGCGTCAGCGGATAACGGTATGCGATGCCGTTGTTCGAATTGATCGCTGCGATGATGAGCATCACGAGTCCGTAGATGCCGATCACCGGCAACAGCAGAAAGCCGATCACGATCACGCACAGCACCATCGAAACGAGCAGGGCCAGACTCAGCGTGATCTGGAAATTCAAGGCTTCCTTGCCCTGATCATCGACAAACGGCATTTCGTTCTTCTTGATCTGCCAGACCACGAACGGTCCGATCAGATTGCCGAACGGAATCACGCAGCCGGCGAGTGCGGACAGATGGGCGAGCAATGCCCAGGTGCGCTCGTCGGTACTCGGCGCACCGGCCGGCGGCGGTGCGGCGGACGGAGCCGGCGGCGGCGCCGCAGGCGGTGGGTTGGGCGGGAGGTTGCCGGTCTCGTTCTCGCTCATGGCGGACTCCGTGGGGACTTCGCCCGCAACATCACCGCACCGCCGGCCGCCTGTCAACCGCCGCAAGGCATGGCATGGGCAGCCGGCATTGCATGCGACTGATCACGCGCATCCGACCCGAGGATCGGCGGCCTCATGCGTCCACGCGCCGGACCCGTGCGGCGCCGAGCCTCACTCGCCGGCGATGGTCATGCGCCCGATCAGGATCGAACCGGTCAGCACGTGCGAGCGCGGATCGACGTCGGCGCCGATCGTCTGGATGCCGGCGTACATGTCGCGCAGGTTCGAGGCGATGGTGATTTCCTCGACCGGATAGGCGATGGCGCCGTTCTCGACCCAGAAGCCGGCCGCGCCGCGCGAGTAGTCGCCGGTGACCAGATTCACGCCCTGACCCATCACTTCCGTGACGAGCAGCCCGGTGCCGAGTCTGGCGAGCATCGCCGCGAAATTGTCGCTGCCGGTGCGCACCAGGACGTTGTGCACGCCGCCGGCATTCGCGGTACTGGCGAGACCGAGCTTGCGCGCCGAGTAGCTGCCGAGGATGTAGCGCTGCAACACGCCGCCCTCGACGAGCGCACTGCGCCGCGTGGCCACGCCCTCGGCGTCGTAGGTGCTCGAACCGTGGCCACGACGGATGAACGGGTCTTCGACGATGTCGACGAAGGCCGGCAGAATCGCGCGACCGACATGATCGAGCAGGAAGCTCGATTTGCGGTACAGCGCACCGCCGCTGACCGCCGACAGCAGATGACCGATCAGGCCGCGCGCGACTTCCGGCGCGAACAGCACCGGGCACTGGCGCGTGGGCAGGCGGCGCGCGTCACGCCGCGCGAGCGTGCGTTCGGCCGCGCGCCGGCCGAGTTCCGCGGCGGGCATGAAATCGCTGGCCGAGCGCACCGAGTCGTACCAGTAGTCGCGCTGCATGCCGTTGCCATCGCTGGCGATCAGCGAGCAGGACAGCATGTGGCGCGTGCCGCGCTCGCAGCCGACGAAGCCGTGTGAGTTCGCATAGACCGCGAGCGTCTCGCCGCTCTGCACCGCCGCGCCTTCGGAGTTGTCGATGCCGGCAGTGGCGCGCCCGGCATCCTCGATCTCGAGACCGAGTGCGATCGCGCGTTCGGCTTCGATGCCCCAGGGATGCCAGAGGTCGAGATCCGGGAATTCGCGCGCCATCAGCGCCGCATCGGCGAGGCCGGCGCACGGGTCTTCCTCAGTGTAGCGCGCGATCGCGCAGGCCTGTTCGATGGTCTTGCCGACCGAATCCGGCTGCAGGTCACCGGTACTCGCCGAGCCCTTGCGCTGACCGAAATACACGGTCACGCCGAACGAGCGATCGCGGGTGTGCTCGATGGTTTCGACCTCGCCGAGCCGCACGCTGACCGAGAGCCCGGTGTCGATGCTCGCGCCGACTTCGGCCGCGCTCGCGCCGGCCCGGCGGCAGCGTGCGATCACGTCGCGGGCGAGTTCGGCCAGGCGCTCGAGTTCGGCCTGGCTCGTGTCATTGATGGCGGTGCCTGCGTTCACGATCTATCCTCTCGTAAATTTCGCGGCCACGGCCCATGCGCGACCACGACGAATTCTTCGATGAAATCCCCGACGGCCCGAGCCGCAGCCAGGAACGCCGCGAGGCGCTGGCGGTGCTCGATCTCGCCCATCGGCTGGTCGAGCTCTCCGAAGCCCAGCTCGCCCACGTTCCGCTCGACGACGACCTGCACGCCGAGGTGCTCAGGACGCGGCGCGTGACCCAGCAGATCGCGCGCAAGCGCCAGATCCAGTTCCTCGCCAAACAGCTGCGCCGCAATGCCGACGCCCTGCCGGCGATCCGCGCCGCACTCGATCACGACCGCGATCTCGCACGCCGCGAGGCGGCCGGACTGCACCGCATCGAGGCCTGGCGCGAGCGTCTGATCGCCGACGGCGACACCGCGCTCGGCGATCTGCTCGCCGAGCATCCGACCGCCGACCGCCAGCGCCTGCGCCAGCTCGCGCGCCAGGCGCGCGTCGAACGGCTCGAGAACCGCCCGCCGCATGCGTTGCGCGAGCTGTTCCGCGCCCTGCGCGAGATCATCGGCAACGACGCCACGCCCTGACCCGCCGGCCACGGGCTGCGGCTCACGGCGGCATTCACGCCGCCGTACCGCCCACGGTCATCGCGTCGATGCGCAGGGTCGGCTGGCCGACGCCGACCGGCACGCTCTGACCTTCCTTGCCGCACACGCCGACGCCCTCGTCGAGCTTGAGATCGTTGCCGATCAGGCTCACGCGGGTCAGCACCTCCGGACCCGAGCCGACCAGGGTCGCGCCCTTGACCGGCCGCGTGATCCTGCCGTTCTCGATCAGGTAGGCCTCGCTCGCCGAGAACACGAACTTGCCGCTGGTGATGTCGACCTGGCCGCCGCCGAAGTTGACCGCATACAGGCCGCGCTCGACCGAGGCGATGATTTCGGCCGGATCGTGCCGGCCCGGCCGCATGTAGGTGTTGGTCATGCGTGGCATCGGCAGGTGCGCGAAGGACTCGCGGCGGCCGTTGCCGGTCGGGGCCGTGCCCATCAGCCGCGCGTTCAGCTTGTCCTGCATGTAACCCTTGAGGATGCCGTCCTCGATCAGGACCGTGCACTGACTCGGCACGCCCTCGTCGTCCACGCCGAGCGAGCCGCGGCGCTGCGACAGCGTGCCATCGTCGACCACGGTCACGCCCGGCGCCGCGACGCGCTCGCCGATGCGGCCCGAGAACGCCGAGGTGCCCTTGCGGTTGAAGTCGCCCTCGAGGCCATGCCCAACCGCCTCGTGCAGCAACACGCCGGGCCAGCCGGGACCGACCACCACGGTCATCGAGCCGGCCGGGGCATCGATCGCGTCGAGGTTCACCAGTGCGTGGCGCACGGCCTCGCGCGCCCAGCCGCGCGCGCGGTCGTTGGCGAGGAGTTCGCCATAGTCGTAACGCCCGCCGCCACCGGCACTGCCCTGTTCGCGGCGACCGTTGCGTTCGGCGATGACCTGCACGTTACAGCGCACGAGCGGCCGCACGTCGGCGGCGAGCGTGCCATCGGCCGCGGCGACGAGCACCGTGTCGAGCGCGGCCGCCAGACTGACGATGACTTGGGTCACGTGCGGGTCGAGCGCACGCGCATAGGCGTCGAGTTCGCGCAGCACGGCGATCTTCGCGGCGTTGTCGAGACTATCGATCGGGTCGTGGCGCGGGTAAAGCGCATGGCCTCGGCCGATAGCGAGCGGCCGGCCGATGCCAGTGCTGCCGTGGCGCGCGATCGCCCGCGCGGCCTGCGCGGCTTCGAGGAGCTGCGGCAGGACGATCTCGTCGGAATACGCGAAGCCGGTCTTCTCGCCGGACAGCGCGCGCACGCCGACGCCCTGTTCGATCGAATGGCTGCCGTCCTTGACGATGCCGTCCTCGAGCACCCAGTGCTCGACGCGGGAATGCTGGAAGTAGAGATCGGCGGCGTCGATGCCGGGGCCGAGCAGCGCGCCGAACACGCGGTCGAAATCGGCGGTGGACAGCCCGCCGGGACGCAGGAGCCGTTCGCTGGCCTGCGCGATCAGATCATTCATGTGGGGATTTCCGCTGCGGTCGCGTTCGCTACCGCGGACCAAATGGGGGCGGAACGGTAGGGCACAAGCCGGTCCGGCGCAAGCGACGCCTATCGGGCTCAGCCGGATTTTTCCTTGCGTGGCGGCCCCTTATCGGAATCTTGCCGACGCGCCCCTTCCCGTGCGACGAGGGTGATGACGGGCTTTTCCCAGCTGCCGGTCACCCGATAGCGCGCCGCCGTGACCTGGTTGATCGCCTTGTTGAACAGGGTCTGCACGGCGAGGCCGGCGGCCGCGCCGGCCGGTCCGCCGGCGATCGCCCCGACCACCGGCAAGGTGCCGCCGACATGCGGGACTACGACCATCTGCTGGTCGTAGTCCTTGGCGCGGATGCCGGTGCGCCCGTCGATGCGGATGTCGGCCGCCGGCCCGATGATCTTCAGGTTGCGCGTGTAGGCATTGCCGTCGCGCAGTTCGAACTCGCCGTCGATCGACGTGAAGGTCATACCGCTCTGGAAGAAATCGCCGAAATCGAGCGCGAGGCGGCGTGGAATCTCGCGCAACGAGAACAGGCCGAACAGCCGGCCCATGCCGGGTTCCACGTCGAGGAAGCGGCCTTCGGCGACGCCGATACTCAAGCGACCATCGAGACGGGCCAGCGTGAACGCCGACGGCGGGCCGGGCCAGCTCGCCTCGATGTGTGAGCGGGTCTGACCACCGGCGACGAGGCCCGCATAACCGAGTGCATCGAGCATGCGGCCCAGATCCCCGGCACTGAAATCGATGCGGAAGCTCGAGCGGGTCGCGCCGCCGGCACCGGTCCAGTCGCCCTGGGCCTGCATCTTCACGTTCGGCGAGTCGGTCTCGACACGATCGAAGTGCATACCCGCGCCGAGCGGCCGACTCTCGAGCGTGGCCTTGCCGAAACTCGCCTGCCCGAGCCGGAAATCGGCGATCCGCAGATGCAGCGGTGGCAGGCTCGCCGGCACGAAATCGGCCAGCGGACCGGGTTCGTCGGTCGCCTCGCCGGGCGGCGCCTCCGGCCAGTACAGGCGGTTGAATTCCGCGGTGACGCCTGCGGCGTCGAACGGCGTGGCCGGCAATCGCACGCGGCCGTCGAGCGCAGGACCGCCGAAACGGATTTCGGTATCGCCGGCCGGCAGTGGCGTCACCTGCAGACCGAGATCCGTGAACTCGCGACGGCCGATGCTCGCACGTTGCGCGTGCAGATCCAGCCCGCGCAGCGGCAGAGCATCGCGCCCCGTGCCGATGCCGAGCATGGCCCAGCCGTCGAGATCGAACTCCGCGGGATTGCCGCCGATGCGCAGGCCGCTCTCCGGCAACGCTTCCGGCGTCAGGCCGTCGAGGCGCGCGGACAGAGCCAACCCACGCTTCGCATCCGACAGGCGGGCGCGCAGGCGCAGCACCTCGCCGAGGGCGAGATCGAGATCGCTGCCCTCGATCGGCAGGCCGAGCCGGATGTCCACCGGCAGTGCGTCCCACGAGGCCTTGGCAAGCGGCGCCGGCAGATCGCTCGCGATGCCGCGCAGGTCCGAGCCCACGCGCAGGTGCATCGCCCCGGGCAGGCTGTCGACGGTCGCCTCCGCGGTGAGTTCGAGCTGCCAGTCGGCGCTGCCCGGGAAGTACCTCCAGAGCGGTGCGAGCGCATCGAAGCCGGTGAACACCGTTTCGGCCGGGAAGTTGCCAATCAGGCGGGCCTCGAGCGCCTGCGTCGGCGCGGAGACGAAGCCGCCGGCGGCGAGCCGGAGGCTGGCCGGACGGCCACGGAATCCGACCGTCAGTGGTCCGGCCTCGAAACCGCTCGCGTTGAACCGCACCGGTCCGCTCGCGAGACCGAACTGCACTGGCCAGCGGCTCGAGGCGATGTCCGCCTCGCTGAGCATGAGCGTGCCATCGAGGCTCGCCGCATCAGCTGCGGCGAGCGGCAGTGAGAGATGAAAGGCCAGATCGCCCTTGCCACCGATGCGCAGGCCGCGCATCGGACCGGCATAACGCTTGCCGATCGGCGAGGCGTTGAGGAACGCGAGCAGCGCCGGACCGCTGCCGACGCCCTGCACATTTAGGTCGAGCACCGAGTGACCGAAGTCCGCGATGTCGGCGACGGCATGGGTGACGCGGTTGCCGAGCACGCTGCCGGCACGCGCCTCGATGTGCATGCCGGCATTCACGAACTCGGCGACGGCGTCGATGTCCTCGGCGTGCGGCCAGTCCGGATGGTAGTCGAGGCGCGCCCCGCGCACGTCGGCGAGCGCGTCGAAACGGCCGGCGCGGTTGTCGAACGGCCAGTCGTCGAGATCGCCGCGGATCACCGCACGGCCACCGGCGATCGTGCCGCCGGCAAGCCCACGGTTGAGCCAGGCGACCGCCTGCTTCGGCATCACGTTGACCGGCCAGAACAGCCTGGCAGCCGGCACCTCGCCGTGAGTCACCACGGCATACAGGTCGAGCAGTGGCCGCGTGCCGCTATCCTCGATCTCCGCGCCGCCGCGCAGCTCCCCGCCGTAACCCTGCCCTTCGAATGCCAGAGTGGGCGTCTCGATGCGCCACGCCGTGTCGGTGCGGAAGGCGGCGATCTCGCCCTCGAGCCGTGCGAACACGAACGGCTCGCGGAACACATGCGGGTAACGCACGGTGACGGCCTGCGCCGGGAGGCGCAGCAGCAGCGCTCCCCCATCGCCGAGCAGTTCGCCGGAGAGACCGTCGAGTCCCGGCAACGCACCGACCGTGGCGGCGGCGAGGCCGTCGACCCTCGCCTGCAGGTCGTAATCCCGTGCATCGACATAACGCAGCACGAGATCGCGCACGCCGCCACACGGCGCGGCCTCGAATAGCCAGCGGCGCAGGCCGGCCGGCAGCGCAGGCCCGGCGAGCACGGCCAGATCGGCGAAGGTGCCGACGTCGAGCTGCGGTGCATCGAGACGATACGTGCCGGTGCCGTCGGCCGTGGCCTCGTAGGCGAGGCGGAAGCGGCTCGCTCCGGCCTTGCCGAGCGGCGACGGCGTACGTGCCGCGTCGAGTTCGGCCACCTCGAACGTCCAGCCTGCGGCGCTGCGCTGCCAGCGCGCCACGCCTGTCGCACGCGCGAGACGCGCGAAGCCAGGCAATGCAGTCAGCTCGGCCTCGCCGGGCGGCACGGCGATGTCGCGCAGATCGAAGGCGAGATGCGCGGTCTCGGCCTTGCCGCCACGAAGGCTGGCCCAGACCTGCAGACGACCGTGCGCGGAATCGAGTCTGACTCCACCGGGCTCGATGCCCGCAAGGAGCGCGGCGAGATCAAGCGCATCGCCGCCGAGATACAGCTCGCCATCGCGACTGTCACGGTCGAAGTGCAACACGGCTTCGAGTGGCGCGCCGTCGGCGCCGCTACGGCGCAGCAGGCCGAGCACGCGATGCTCCCGTCCCCAGTTCAGCAGGCGCAGCTCGTCAGCATGCAGGTCGACGTGCAGGTCGCGCGCCGGATCGTCCACGGCCAGATGCGAATCGCGCAGCACCACGGCACCGATCGCGAGCAACGGATTGTCTCCGGCGTCACCGCCACCGGAAAACCCGCCGAGCTCCCATCCGCCGTCCGCGCCGCGCCGCAGCTGCAGGTTCAGTCCGGCCAGGCGGAATTCGTTCCAGCGCCGGTTCTTCTTCCAGCCGGCCGCGAAATCGAGGGCGAGTTCGGCCTCGGGCACAACGAGGGCGGGTTGTGCCGGATCGTTCGCGGCAATGCGCAGGCCGGTCAGGCGGAGCACCGGCCCGGCACCTTCCCAGGCACCCGAGACCGCCTCCAGGGCCACCTCACGCTGCAGACGCTCCGCCAGCAGCGCGGCGATCCGCTCGGGATGACGTGACACCAGCGGCAGGGCGAGCTGCACGAGGCCGGCCAGCACAGCGGCGGCGATGATCAGTCCGGCGAACCCGAGGGTGAACGCCAGACGCACACGCCGCAGGCGTCGGCGCCACGGATTCAGCACCCGCCGCTCCCGGAACGCCGCCGGCGCTTACAGCAACACCACATCGAACTGCTCCTGCGAATAGTGCTCTTCCGCCTGGAAGCGGATGGTCTTGCGGATGAACTCCTCGAGCTCGGCGACCGCGGCGGATTCCTCCTCGAGGATGCGCGCGACGACCTTCGGCGCGGCGAGCACGAGCAGCTTGGCCGCATCGAACTGGCGCACGGCGCGGGTGATCTCGCGGAAAATCTCGTAGGTGACGGTCTCTGCGCTTTTCACGTTGCCGCGGCCGTTGCAGGCCGGGCATGGCTCGCAGAGCTGGCGTTCGAGGCTTTCGGTGGTGCGCTTGCGGGTCATCTCGACAAGGCCGAGCGGCGACATCTCGTAGACCGTGGTCTTGGCATGATCCCGCGACAAGGCCCTCTCCAGCGTGCGCAGCACCTGGCGGCGATGCTCGGGATCGGTCATGTCGATGAAGTCGATGATGATGATTCCGCCGAGGTTACGCAGACGCAGATGGCGCGCAGCGGCCTGTGCCGCCTCGAGGTTGGTCTTGTAGACCGTCTCCTCGAGATTGCGGTGGCCGAGAAACGCACCCGTGTTGACATCGATCGTGGTCATCGCCTCAGTCTGGTCGACGATCAGGTAGCCGCCGGATTTCAGCGGCACGTCCTTCTTGAGCGCGCGCTGGATCTCGTCCTCGATGCCGTAGAGGTCGAAGATCGGCCGCTCGCCCGGGTAATGTTCCACCCGGTCGGCCAGCTCGGGCATGAACTGGCGGACGAAGTTCAGCGTGCGTTCGAAGGTTTCGCGCGAATCGACGCGCACCTTCTCGATGTCGCGATGCATGAGATCGCGCAGGGCACGCAGGCTCAGCGGCAGATCCTCGTAGACGCGGTCACCGACCTTGGCGCGCGCGATGCTCTCTTGGACGACCTGCCAGAGCCGGCCGAGATAGGCGACGTCCTCGGCGAGCGCCTCGGCATTCTGGCCTTCGGCATTGGTGCGCACGATGTAGCCGAGCGGATCGTCCTGGGTCAGCGCGGTCAGACACTCCTTGAGCCGCGCGCGTTCGGCCTCGTCCTCGATGCGCACCGACACGCCGACCATGCGCGTGTACGGCAGCAGCACGAGATAGCGCGACGGAATCGACAAGTGGGTGGTCAGGCGTGCGCCCTTGCTGCCGATCGGATCCTTGACGACCTGCACGACGACCTCGTGCCCCTCGCGGATCAGCTCTGTGATCGGCGGCGTCGGCATCGGCGCGGTCGGCTCGCCACCCTCCGGCGCAAGTGACGGCGCCGGGCGGACGATGTCCGAGGCATGCAGGAAGGCCGCGCGGCCGAGACCGATTTCGACGAACGCGGCCTGCATGCCGGGCATTACCCGGCTGACCTTGCCCTTGTAGATGTTGCCGACATAGCCACGGCGCAGCGCACGTTCGATGTGCACTTCCTGCAGCATGCCGTTCTCGACCACGGCCACGCGGGTCTCGCGCGGAGTGACGTTGATCAGGATTTCTTCGCTCACGGGGTGTCGCGCCTCGTCAGACCGGATCGCCGCGACCGGGGACCGGAGGGATCGGGTAAACGCCGGGCGCTGCGTCGGAGATCCGCCAGAACGGTCCGCAGTCGCCGGCCAGGGCCGGCAAGGAGCAGCCGCCCGCTCCGCCTTCAACGCATCACAGGCCGCGACCTGAACACGTCCCGTGCCATGCCGGCCGGCACACCGGCCGCTCGGCCGGATCCCATTCGCCGGCCGCCCTCGCCCGGCGGTGTTTATAGCCGGGCTGCGCGGGGCTTGTCGATTCAGTGCGGCCCGCCCGCATGCTCAGACCGGCAGACCGAAACCGCGCAGCAGCGTCGCCGTCTCGTGGAGCGGCAGCCCCATCACGCCACTGTAGCTGCCCGACAGATGGCGCACGAAGGCGCCGCCGCGCCCCTGGATCGCATACGCCCCGGCGCGGCCGAACGGCTCTCCGGTGGCGATGTAGCGCGCGATCGTCGCCGCATCCAGCGGTTCGAACTCGACCTCGGACAGGCTCAGCGCATGCGCCTCGCGCGCGGCATCGACGACCCAGACCGCCGACAGCACGCGATGCCGACGGCCACCCAGCCGGGCCAGCATCGCGGCGGCATCGGCGACATCGCGCGGCTTGCCGAACACCTCGCCATCGAGCACGACCTCGGTGTCGGCAGCCAGCACCATGGCCCCCGGCAATGCCGCAACCGCGAGCAGGCCCGCGCCGGCCTTCTCGCGTGCGACACGGCTGACGTAATCCTCGGCGGGTTCGCCCGGCGCCGGGTGCTCGGGCACCTCGATCTCGAGCACATGGAAATCGAGCCCGAGCTGTTCGAGCAGCTGACGGCGGCGTGGCGATTGCGAGGCGAGGTAAAGCATCGTTGCTCCGGGATGTCGAACACGACGGAACGGATGCGGCGGTCCGGCGGATCGCCGCCGCAGGGCGCCACGGCATTTCCGGCCCCGGTCCGCACCACGACTGCCGTCACGGCAGGGCTCAGGCGCGATGATACGGATGATTGCCGAGCAGACTGACGGCGCGATAGAGCTGTTCGGCGAGGATCAGGCGCACGAGCATGTGCGGCAGGGTCAGCGGACCGAGCGACCAGCGCTCGTCGGCGCGCTCGAGCACCGCTGGCGCGTGTCCATCCGGGCCACCGATCAGGAACGCGAGATCGCGTCCGTCCATGCGCCAGGCCGCGAGCCGCTCGGCGAGCTGTTCGCTGCTCAAGGCCTTGCCGCGTCCATTGAGCGCGACGATACGCGCCGACTTCGGCAGCGCGGCGAGTACGGCCTCGCCTTCCCCGTGCAGCGCGCGTGCGAGGTCGCGCCCCTTGCCGCGCTCGCCGAGACGGATCTCGACGAGTTCGAGCGGCCACTCACGCGACAGGCGTTTCTGGTACTCGGCGAAACCCTGCGCGACCCAGGCCGGCATGCGCTCACCGACCGCGATCAGCCGGGCGCGCATCACGGCCTCGTCGCGAGCGGAGAGGGATCCACCGTCATGTCCGGGCCTTCGATCGCAGCACAGGCGCCGTGCCGTGCGTTCCACGCGCGCAGGCCGGCGCGGTAGCCGGCGTTCAGTCGGCCGCCGCCTCGCGACGCTCCTCGCTGACGCTCCACAGCCGCTCCAGTCCGTAGAACTCGCGCACGCGTGGCAGCATCACGTGAACCACGATGTCGCCGAGATCGACCAGCACCCATTCGGCCTGCCGTACGCCCTCGACGCCCAGCGGCATCACTCCACTCTTCTTGGCCGACTTCACGACTTCATCGGCGATCGATTTCACGTGCCGCGTCGAGGTGCCGCTGGCAACCACCAGATAGTCGGCGATGCTGGTCTTGCCGCGCACGTCGATCTCGCTGATGTCGCGTGCCTTCAACTCGTCGAGCGCATGGCGCACGACCTGCCTCAGCCGCTCGATCGGATCGGCGGGCACCGCCGGCACGACCGCGCGCTTGCGCGGTGCCTTGGCGGGCGACTGGGTCACGGCCGCTTTCCTGGCGGAACCCGGAGCCGGCCTGGAATTCCGTGATGCCGCCGGCTTGCCAGCGGATACCGTCTTGGTCGCTGCGGCCTTCTTCACCGCCTTGGTCGCGGTGCTCTTGCGTGGCGACTTGGCAGCCGCCGAAGAGGCCGCGCGAGGCAGCTTGCCGGCAGCGGATGGGCGGGCGCTGGCGCCCGACTTGCCGCGCGACGCGGCGGGGGCGGCAGGACGGGACTTCTCGGATCGCGAGGTGGCCAAGCGGGTGATTCCTCCAGTCGACCGGGCAAGGTCCCGGCGGGCGTGGCGAGTATAGGCCATTCCCCGCGCCTGGCATGCCGGGCCTGCGCCCGCATCAGCGCGCACCGGCCGTATCCGGACAGTCGCTTTACGTACCAAGCCCCGCAGCGTGAGCGATCCCCACCAGCGCCGCATCAGCGGCGGTGTCGATAGGTAGCGAGCAGCGCCGGATCGGCAAACACGGCGTCGGGCAACAGATAGCGCGGCTCCCGGCCGGCGGCCAGCAAGGCACGCACCGCGGTCGCGGAGATGTCGAGCGCGGTGATGGCGAGGTCGAACACGCGCCCGGCCGGCGCGGCACGCAGCGCCGCGGCTTCGCTGCAGCGTCGCGGGGCGACCTCGGCTTCGAGCTCGTCCGGCAGCCGCCGCGCGGCGCCCGGCCGGGTCAGCACGACGAGATGCGCCAGCACGAACAACTCGCGCCAGCGGTGCCAGGTCACGAGTCCGGCGAATGCATCGGCACCCACCAGCAAGGCGAGCGGGCGGCGCGTTCCGATCTCGGCGCGCAGCTCATGCAAGGTATCGACGCTGTACGAGGGACCGGACCGCGCGAGTTCGCGCGGGTCGAGCCCGAGCCGGTCCTGCCCGGCCAATGCGCGTTCGAGCAGCGCGACGCGCTCGGCCGCACTCGCCACCGGCTGCGGGCGGTGCGGCGGCACGTTCGCAGGCATCAGCCGCACCTCGGCATCCAGTGCCTCCGCCGCCTCCCAGGCGGCGCGCAAGTGCCCAAGGTGGACCGGATCGAAAGTGCCGCCGAATAGAGCCAGAAGCCGTGTCATGCGCTACCGAACTTCCTCTGGAATGGTCGCAACCATCCGCTGTGATTCTGCCGAACCATGACCCCACCCGCGTACCCGTTCCGTAATCACGCGAGCCCCTTCTTCTGAATCTCTTTAAGCATGCCGACGGGATCAACACCTAGCGCGACACAGACCTGAACGAACTCGATCACATCGAGACGGCGCTCGCCCCGCTCGTACTTCGTCACGAAAGATTGGTGACGACCCAAGGCTGTGGCGACGTCACTCTGAGTGAGACCGCGCTTTCGGCGCGTATCCGTCAGCAGCTTGCGAAAGGCCTCGTATTCCGAGGTATGCAGCGATTTGACCATGGTTCATGATGTTAAAACCCAGAATCGGATAACCCATATCGGGATTGTTGCTACTACGTCATAGGCTTTGCTAGCGCCTTCAGATGGCGCCTCACTCGAGGCGGACATGTCTTTGCATTACCGCTTCCCCTAACGACAAGCTCGCACAAGGAATGACACAGTGCCCAAGACCACCCTTGCCGTAGCTCTACTTTTCGCGGCTTTCCTGCAACTTCCAGCCTCTTCAAGTGCGCTCCCACCGGCACTCACCATGCCACCGGCGTCAATCAAGCCCGTCGCTCCAGCAACGTTAGCCAACTTGCCGACCAGCGTAAACGGGCTTGGCCAGGACTTCGAGGTCTACGATTTCGGAACCTACAGTCCAGACCTGCCTTGGTATGTAGGGAACTACAACGACCCACAAAACAACAATTGGTATGTTCCTGCACACCAATTCAAGAACCCCGTATACCTCTACCATTTAAACCCTGGCCTGGTACAACGGCAGCTGCGCAACATGCGCACCTCCGGCATCGACGTGCTGGTTTTACACATGACCATGAGCGAACTCGCCGCGTGTGAAGTCAGCGGCGCCTGTTACACACCCTTCTTCGATGGAATTTGGGGAGAGGTCACGGACGTCAGCCAATCCGCACTTCGAATTCAGCAGCAGCAAAATCTGGCAGCCATATTGAATTATGCATCAGAGATAGGCTTCAGAAAGGTTTTCATACGCTTTGATGGAAACATCGATACGGGCGGCAGCTGGGACGAAGCCCAGTATCAAAAAATGTGGAATTTCATCGTCAATACGCGAAACCTCGCTACGAACTCACTAGCGAATTCCGCAACCCGATTAATGGTCGACCTCGGCGGGGAGCAGATTGGACTAGGCACCGCAATACAAGAAACCTACGTAAAACGACTGTGGACGGACTATACCTCCGCATTCGGCGTGTCGGATACAGTGGGTTTCTCCATGATCCCCCATTTCGTCACAGATGCAATGGCTTGGTATGGAGCCGTAAAGCCAAACCAGTATGCCTTCGACGTCTATGGTGGAGACACCAATGGCGACGTCGGACAGGAACTCGTAGGCGCCTGGAATGCATTAGGCGCCGAGAAATCCAAGCCCATCATGCTGATGGAAACATTCACGAATGATGTGTCGAGCAAAGCACAGCTATCATCCACGCTTGCAGACAATCCCTCCATGAATTTAACGGATATCATCCAATGGCCTATTACGCGAACACGGGCCTGTCCAACCTGCGATCAGAACATTCATAGCGCACCGGTCGTTGCATTCGCATCAACGACTCAGGTTTCAAATTATCTCCCCATCGCCAATGCAGTGGCAATCGAAAACACGGATTCATCGCTACTCAAGATACAGGACGTAGACTGCGCGAACGCTGCGGGACTGTGTACAATCCAAGGAACATTTGGCTACCAGCCTCAAGGATCCAATATAATGTGGCTGGTCTTCGTTACCATGAACAATTTTGGGCGGAATCTTTCCTGGTGGGCTTGCGGCGGTGCAGGCGGCGGCACGGGGCAGGCGACGTGGATGCAGAAGGTTTATACCTACCGCTTCGACTATTTCAGAGTGACGTCCTGCGCGGACGTGCCGACCGGAGCGCCGGATGCCTCGAGCTTCGTGTCCTTCAGGATCGTCGATCGCGTCTTCGCTGGCGGGTTCGACTAGAGGATGGATGTCAGGACAACAGGACAGATGACGATCCCTGCGAACTTTGAGCAGTACATTGCGTTGTTCGAGCCCTACGGCGGGACGGACATTCCTTACGCGCGACACCACTTCCAGCGGTACCTGAAGACCAAGGAAAGGTTCCTGGCAAGCTGGGACCGCGGCCGAGGCAATCGCCTGCTCGATGTCGGCGCGCACTGGCTTCACCAGGCCATCCTCTATGCGATCGACGACTTCGAAGTGACTGCGCTCGATCTGCCGATCACGTTCGAAATAGACAACGTGCGTGCGCTGGCCGAGGCACATGCCATCCGCCTCCTGCCGAATACCGATCTCGAGCTCGCCACGGCGTTGCATGGCGTGCCCGACAACAGCTTCGACGTCGTTCTGTTCACCGAGATCATCGAACACATCACCTTCAATCCGGTGACGATGTGGAAGGAAATCTACCGGGTGATGAAGCCGGGCGCGCGGTTGATCGTGACCACGCCGAACTACTACGCCTGGCGCGGCCGCATCTGGCAGTGGCGCCGCTTCTTCGAGCGCTACGGCGGCGGACTGGAAGTGCTCGATATCCTCAGTCACCACACCTACGCGCATCACTGGAAGGAATATTCGCTGCGCGAGCTGATCTATTACTTCTGCGTGCTGTCCCCGGACTTCGATTGCGTGGACCGCGCGTACTTCGAGGAATACGAACCGGGATACGTCTCTAGGCCCGCCGGCAGATTCACACGCTGGCTGGAGCGCACGGTGCCGCTGCTGCGCCCCGACATCTTCCTGGCGGTGGAGATCAGGCAGAAGGACAAGGGGATCGTGGTCGAGCCGCACTGGTAGCGCGGTGCGGCAGACGGCCTATGCCAGCACGTCCGCCTGCGGCACTGCCACCGCGACCAGCAGGCGTTCGAGTTCGATCCAGGCGTCGCCGTCGCCACGGCCCTTGCCGAGCCGGTCGACCTTGCCGGCCTGGGCGAGGCAGCGCTCCCAATGGCGGCGCGGCGCGCGGCGCAGCGCGCGCTGGAAGAAGTCCTCACGCCCCATCACGCTGCGCTCGGCGCGCAGCGCCTGGGCCGGATTCGCCGCCGCGGCGAGCCGCGCCATGAGCTGCAGCTGATTCAGCAGCCAGCCGAGCAGAGCCGGCACCTGGGCGCCTTCGGCACGCAGGCCGGCGAGGATGCGCAGCGCGCGTGCGGCATCGCCGCCGAGCATCGCATCGCTGAGCTTGAACACGTCGAAGCGTGCGCTGTCGGCGACGAGATCGGCGAGCGTAGCCGCGTCGAGCCGGCGGCCGCCGGCCAGCAGGGCGAGCTTGTCGATCTCCTGCGCCGCAGCGAGCAGGTTGCCCTCGATGCGCTCGATCAGCACCTCGATCGCCTCGGGCGTGGCCTCGAGCCCGCGGCTCGCCAGGCGCTGGCCGATCCACGCGGGCAACTGGGCGAGCCGCAATGGCCAGACCGGCACGGCCGCACCGACCGTTTCGATCGCATCGACCCAGGCACCCTCGTGCTTGCGGCTCCACTCCATCGCGACGATCAGGAGCAACGTATTCGGCGGTGGATTCGCGCAGTACGCCTGGATCGCCGCACTGCCCTCCTTGCCGGGTTTGCCGGTCGGCAGGCGCAGATCGATCAGCTTGCGCGAGGCGAACAGCGAGAGGCTCGCCCCCTGGCGCGCGAGCTCGTCCCAGTCGAAGCCGTTCTCGTCGGCATCGAGCACCTCGCGTTCGGTATAGCCAAGCTCACGCGCGCGGGCACGCAGCGCGTCGGCTGCTTCGAGCACGAGCAGATGTTCCTCGCCCGCGATCAGATACACCGGGCGCGGCTCGCCGGCGATCTGCCGATGGAACTGGTCGAGCTTGAGCGGCATGCGTGGCGCCCGGCTGTGGCGCGCCGTTCAGTGAGCCACGCGTCCGGCTGCCTCGATCCGGCGCAGGATCGCCTGCACCATGTCGCGCTCGAGCTGCTTGCGGAATTCCTCTTCCTGAGCGGCCACGCCGAGCGCCTGGGTCTCGTCGAAGGTGTAGTCGCGGCTCAGGTCGATCGCCTGGCGTGGCAGCACCACGGCACCGTTCGCATCCACGGCCTCGATCTCGGCGTGGTAGCGGATCGTGTACTCGCGCACGCGCGCCGTCGCGCCGACCGAGAGCGTCTCCACGCGGATCTCCGCGACCGGCACGCGCAGCACGCCGATGCCGGGACCGGTCTGCTCCTCGAGCGTCGCACCGGAACGCTGGAGCGCCGGCGGCAGGTCACGCGCCAGCGGCGTGCCCGAGGCATTGATCTCGACGTGCACGCGACGCAGGGCCTCGGGCAGTTGTGCCTGACCGCGCAGGTGGAAGCCGCAGGCGCCGAGCGCCAGTGCGGCGGTCAGCACGAGGATGCGTGCGATGATTCGTGCGTTTCCGTTCATAACTCATCTCCGTGCGATGCCGGCACCGGCATCGCGGGTCGCCGTCAGCCTGCCACGATGTTGACGATCTTGCCCGGCACGACGATGACCTTCCGCACCGTCTGGCCTTCGAGGAACTTCGCGACCGAGGGTTCCGCGAGCGCGAGCCGTTCGGCTTCTTCCTTCGACGCGGATACCGCGACCTCGATCTGCCCGCGCAGCTTGCCGTTGACCTGCACGGCGAGCGTCACTGCGTCGCGCTTCAGCGCCTCGGCATCGACCACGGGCCAGGCGAGATCCTCGATCAGGGTCTCGGCATGGCCGAGCGCCTGCCAGAGCGCATGGCAGACGTGCGGCGTGATCGGATCGAGCATCAGCGTAACCGCCTCGAACGCCTCCTGACGCACCGCACGCGCGGCGGGTGCGTCGCCCTCGAATTTCGCGAGCACGTTCAGGAGCTCCATTACGGCGGCGATCGCGGTGTTGAACGCATGGCGCCGGCCGATGTCGTCGGAGACCTTCTGGACCGTCTCGTGCAGCTTGCGACGCACCGCCTTCTGTTCCGTATCCAGCGCGAGGCGGCCGGCACGCAGTTCGGCGAGCAGAGCGAGCCGCTCAGCGGCCGGTGCGGACATGACGTGCCGATGTATCTGGTTCCACAGGCGGCGCAGGAAGCGCGCCATGCCCTCGACGCCGGCCTCGTTCCATTCGAGCGAGAGTTCGGGAGGCGCGGCGAACATCGAGAACAGGCGCACCGTGTCCGCGCCGTAGGCATTGACCATTGCCTGCGGATCGACGCCGTTGTTCTTCGACTTCGACATCTTCTCGATGCCGCCGATCTCCACCGGCCGGCCGTCGGCACGCAGCCTCGCGCCGACCACGCGAGCGTGTGCGTCGCGCTCGATCTCGACGTCGGCCGGGTTGATCCAGTCCTTCGCGCCGGTCGGGTCGTCGCGGTAGAAGGTTTCGGCGACCACCATGCCCTGGCAGAGCAGGCTGGTGGCCGGCTCGTCGGACGTCACCAGCCCCGCGTCGCGCATCAGCTTGTGATAGAAGCGGAAGTACAGGAGATGCAGGATCGCGTGCTCGATGCCGCCGATGTACTGATCGACCGGCAGCCAGTAGTTCGCACGCTCGTCGACCTGCGTGGCCGCGCCCGGCGAGGTGTAGCGCGCGTAATACCAGCTGGACTCCATGAAGGTGTCGAAGGTGTCGGTCTCGCGCTCGGCCGGCCCGCTGCATTGCGGGCAAGCGCAGCGGCGCCACTCGGAATCGGCCTTGATCGGCGACTGCACGCCGGTGAAGGCGACGTCCTCCGGCAGCACGACCGGCAGCTGCTCCTCCGGCACCGGCACGGCATCGCACTTCGGGCAATAGACGACAGGAATCGGACAGCCCCAGTAGCGCTGCCGGCTCACGCCCCAATCGCGCAGACGGTAATTGATGCGTCGCGCGCCGCGGCCTTCCTTCTCGAAGCGCGCGGCCAGCGCGGCGAAAGCCTGGTCGTAATCCATACCGTCGTATTCGCCGGAATTGACCAGCGTACCGCGCTCGGTCCAGGCGCCTTCCTCGAACAGGCGATGCTCGAACTCCTGCACGACCTGCACCGCGGCGAAGGTTTCGTACACGTCGCGCGCCGCACCCTCGCCGAGCGCCGTGTTCATCGCGTCACCGCCCGCCGCGACGTCGCGGCGGATCTCGACGATCGCGTCGCGTACCTCGGGGCTGACCACGACCATGCGGATCGGCAGGTCGTATTTCTTCGCGAACTCCCAGTCGCGCTCGTCGTGACCGGGCACGGCCATCACTGCACCCGTGCCGTAGCCCATCAGCACGAAGTTCGCGACCCACACCGGCACGCGCTCGCCGCTGACCGGATGGACCGCGTACAGGCCGGTGAAGACGCCACGCTTCTCCTGGGTCTCGATGTCCGCCTCGGCCGTGCCGCCGTGGCGGCATTCCTCGATGAACGTAGCGAGCGCCGGGTTCGACTTCGCCGCTTCGAGCGCGAGCGGATGCTCGGCCGCGATGGACACGAAGGTCACGCCCATCAATGTGTCCGGCCGCGTGGTGAACACACTCAGCGGCTGGTCGTGGCCTTCGACGGCGAACTGGATCTCGAGGCCCTCGGAACGGCCAATCCAGTTGCGCTGCATGGTCTTGACCGCGTCCGGCCAGCCCGGAAGGCGGTCGAGCCCTTCCAGCAACTCCTCGGCATAGGCGGTGATCTTCAGGAACCACTGCGGAATCTCGCGCTTCTCGACCAGCGCGCCCGACCGCCAGCCGCGCCCCTCGATGACCTGCTCGTTGGCGAGCACGGTCTGATCGACCGGATCCCAGTTGACGACCGAGTTGCGCCGGTAGACGAGGCCCTTCCTGAACAGCCGTACGAACATCTGCTGCTCGAACCGGTAATAGTCCGGCTTGCAGGTGGCGACCTCGCGCGACCAGTCGTAGGCGAAGCCCATGCGCTGCAGCTGGGCCTTCATGTGCGCGATGTTCGCGTAGGTCCACTTCGCCGGCGCGGTGTCGTTCTTGATCGCGGCGTTCTCGGCCGGCAGGCCGAACGCATCCCAGCCCATCGGTTGCAGCACGTTGCGACCGTGCATGCGCTGGTAGCGGCTGATCACGTCGCCGATCGTGTAGTTGCGCACGTGGCCCATGTGCAGCGCCCCGGACGGGTACGGCAGCATCGATAGGCAGTAGTACTTCGGCTTCGAGGGGTCTTCCTTCACCTCGAAGGCGCGGGTGGCATTCCAGAAGGATTGCGCGGCGGTCTCCACCGCCTGGGGATCGTAGGTGTCGTGCATGGGGCGAGTGTCGGGGGCGGAAGTGCGCTTCCGCAAGCCGTTTCAGAGGTAGGCCGCGCAGACTACCGCAGCGCAGCAAGGCACGCCAAGCGAATCGCGCCTCGCGTGATGGACATGCCTGCCGTATTGCGTGGATGAAGAAACACTCCTGGGGAGGAGAACCCATGTCGCGCCGCCCATCCACGTCTCTCTTGCGCTGTTGCGGCCTGCTGCTCGCCCTCGCGGCGACCAGCAACGCCGCCGCTACGACCACCTACTGGGTTACCAGCAATGCCAATTTCGGTCCCGGCAGCTTCGTGGCTGCCCTGCAGAGCCTGCAGTCCGGGCTCGCGGACGCCCAGGAAATCCGCTTCGCCCTGCCAGCAGAGCAGAACACGATCTATCTGAACGGCGCCGCGCCCGGCATCGTGGGCGCCACGGTGCGCATCGACGGAAGCGACAGCGCCGGCGGCGTAATCATCGACGGCGCAGGCTGGACGCCAGTGCACGTGGACGCCGGCTCGAACACCACGAGCCTCGCCATCACCAACCTGACCCTGCGTCACGGCAATGCCGTCGGCAAGGGCGGCTGCGTGGCGGTCGTGCGGTCAGCGACCACGACCCTGATCGACCATGCGATCCTGCAGGAATGCCGGGCCTTCGTGGATGCCGGCAATCCGGGCCGCGGCGGCGCGGTCTATGCCGCCGGGCCACTCACCGTGCAGGACTCGCAGTTCGAGCGCAACGAGATCCTCACCCTCGGCGCCTCGGCCGAGACTGCGGATGCCGCCGGTGGCGCGCTGTACAGCGAAGGCACGCACGACGTCACGATCCTGCGCTCGGCGTTCCGCGAAAACCGCATCCGCCTGACCAACAGCCTGCCGTCGTTCTGCGCGAGCGGCGCGGGCGGCGCGGTGAACCTGTCCCTGCCCGGCGCAGCCTCGCACGGCACCATCGTCGACACGGTCTTCACCGGCAATCACACCTCCTGCCGCAATCCGAGCGTGAGCTACGACCTCGACGGCGCGGGCGACGGCGGCGCCCTGAAACTCGCCAGCGACTACGGCAGCTTCACGCTGAACGCCAACTTCTT